>CAJMRD010000007.1 GCA_905215725.1 uncultured bacterium
TCAACGATATGGCACCGTGGGGACACATGTATGTCAATCCTGGTCTAACAGAGCCTAAATTAATCGACAAAGAGGTATCAAAAAGCCGTAACCTGTAACTGTGATTGGTATCAAATACTAATGATTTGTTACGAGGTGAGACGATGAAGATGCTCGATTACGTTCAGCTTGCCCATGTGCGTATGGGGGAGAACCTCGAGCGTTCGTCTGAGCTGGTAGCGCAGCTCGTTGATATTTTCCAGTCCGGTTCTTTTGACGCGCTGCGCATCGTTGCTTCGGGTTCGTCGCGCCATGCCGCCGATTGCGCCCGTGATTACCTGCAAGATGCCCTGCAAATGCAGGTGCCCGTTGTGACGCCCGAGGCCTTCGTCGATTTTGAACACACCTATCCGCAGCATGTGCTCAACATTGCCGTTTCGCAGAGTGGCTATTCGACCAATACGATTGCGGCGCTCGATTACATGCGCGCACACGATATGGCTGCAGTTGCGCTCACGGCAAACGTCGAGGCACCCATCAAGGAACACGCTGACATCGTTCTTGACTACGGTGTGGGCGTCGAGTCGGTGGACTTTGTGACTCTGGGCGTCGAGGTGCTCGTTGAGTACCTGGTGCTCTTTGGTATTTACGGCGGTCAGGCGCGCGGAACGATTGACGCCAAGGGCGTTGCCCAGCGTCTTGACGACCTGCGTGAGGCTATCCAGGCCAATGCCGTGATGTGCAAGACCGCCGAGGCATATGTCCAAGACCACATGCTCGAGCTTTCTGAGCACACGCCCGCCATGGTCGTCGGCAACGGCCCCAACTACGGTGTTGCCGAGGAGGCAGCGCTCAAGCTGAGCGAGACCATCAAGATTCCTGCCATGCATCACGAAGGCGAGGAGTTCGTCCACGGTCCCGAGATGCAGATCGTTCCGGGCTATCTGGTGTTTATCGTCGACGATCCGCAGGGGTCGGAGCGCCTTGCGAATATCGCTGATGCGCTATCGAACGTTACGACAAAAACGGTGCTGCTCACGGCCCATCCCAAGGGTAGGGCTCACGAGGTTGCGGTGCCTCAGGTGGCTCCGCTGCTCAGCGCAATTCCCAATCTTGTGTTCTTCCAGACGATTGCGGCCATGATAGCCGAGCGTCTGAAGTCATGGGACGTGCACCCGTATCTTGATGCCGTCTCCAAGCAAATGGAGGTCAAGGCAGAGGGCTACGAAGAGTCAGTCAATGCGCTTAAGGCCAAAGCGGCCGAGTGTTACGGAATGTAAGCGGGTTTTGATGCCCGTTGGCATGGGGGATGTGGAAACAACCCCAGAAAGGAGAGACAAATGAAGGAAACCGAGAAGATCGAGATCATGCACTTTAGCCAGGAGGGCTACGTCGAGGACGGCAAGAACGTCTATGAGACCGGCAAGAAGATGATCGAACTCGCCGACAAGGTCGCCGACGAGGGCTACGACGCCGTGTTCCTGATGGGCGTCGGCGGCACCTGGGACGAGCTCATGCAGCTCGAGTACCTCATGAACAAGTTCGGCGACCGCGACCTCGAGGTCTACCTGATCCACGCCGCCGAGTGGAACGCCATGGGCCACAAGCGCATGACCGAGAAGTCCGTCGTGCTCACCGCCTCCGAGTCCGGCACCACCCCCGAGGTCCTCGAGGCCGTCAAGAAGATGAAGGAAAAGGGCATTCGCGTCTACGCCATGACCAAGCCCGAGGGCCCCATCGGCCAGGCTGTCGGCGCCGAGAACTGCGTCAAGATGGCTTCCGATCACGGTAACGGCGGCTGCGAGATGGGCTACTACCTCGCCGACTGCTTCGGCCTGCGCCTGCTCAACCGCCGCGGCTGCTTCCCCAAGTTCGACAAGTTTATTGAGCAGACCAAGGATGTTTGGACCCATCTGGTCGACATCCGCAAGAGCTTCGAGCCGCGCGCCGAGGAGCTCGCCAAGAAGTACGCCCTGGCCCCCTACACCATGTTCATCGGCTCCGGCGCCCTGTGGGGCGAGACGATCCTGTTCTCGATGTGCATCCTCGAGGAGATGCAGTGGAAGCGCACCCGCTACATCACCTCGGCCGACTTCTTCCACGGCACCCTCGAGCTCGTGGAGCCCGGCGTCCCCGTGTTCCTGTTCATGGGCGAGGACGAGAACCGCAAGCTCGACGAGCGCGTCCGCGCCTTCCTGACCCGCGGCGTGACCGGCGACACCGACATCAACATCATCGACACCGCCGAGTTCGCGATCCCCGGCCTTGACGACGAGTTCCGCGTCATCGTGTCCCCGTGGATCCTCTCCTCGCTGATCACCGATCGCCTTGCCGCTTACTACGAGACGGTCACCAAGCACAACCTCAACTACCGTCGTTACTATCACCAGTTCGACTACTAATCGGTGACAAATAAGCTACTGATCAAGAAGCACCCTGCCCGGGCGCATGCGTCCGGGCATTTTTATGCCGAAATTCGCAAGAAAGGGGAATCGAATGAGGCAATTTATCGTGGCGTCCCATGCTCATTTTGCGTCCGGAATCGTCGAGAGCATCGGCCTGCTTTCCGGCGAGCGCGAAAACGTCCATGCGCTTTCTATGTATGTCGACGGAAACGAGGACCTGACCAAGGAGGCCGCAGCGATTCTCGATGGGTTTGCTGCGGACGACGAAGTTGTCGTGTGCACTGACCTGTTCGGCGGCAGCGTCAACAACGAGTTCACCAAGATCGTCCAGACGCGTCCCAACACGCACCTCGTGACCAATATGAACCTGCCGCTCCTTATTCAGCTGCTGTTCGTGCCCGAATCCACCCCGATCGATGAGGCCATCCGCCAGATCGTCGAGGCGGACGACACCAAGGTCAAGTACGTCAACGACCTGCTGGGGCAGGCCGAACTCGATGAGTTTTAACCACTAGGGAGCACATCATGATTCAGATGATTCGTGTAGATTATCGACTGCTTCACGGCCAGGTTGCCGTTAGCTGGACCTCGGCTCTGGGTGCCGACTGCATCCTGCTGGTGAGCGACACGGTCCTCAATGACAAGCTCCGTCTGCAGGCCCTGTCCCTTGCAAAGCCGGAGGGCTGCAAGGTCGTTGTCAAAAACACCGAGGACGCCGTCAAGGCGCTCCAGAGCGGTGTGACCGACAAGTACAAGCTCTTCGTGGTTTGCGAGACGATCCAGCAGGCCGGTGCCGTCGCCAAGGCGATGGGGGTCAAGAAGATCAACCTCGGCAACGTTGCCTTTAGCGAGGATGCCCGCCAGGTCTCGACGAGCGTGTTCCTTACGCCCGAAAACGAGGCATACGTCAAAGAGCTGCTCAGCGAAGGCTACGAGCTGTTCATTCAGATGATTCCGGCAGATGCGAAGACTGACGCCGCGAAGGTCATCGGTTAGGGGCTGTCATGGTTATCAAGACAATCCTGATTTTCCTGATCGCCCTTTTGGGCTATTCCGAGTGGCTGACGGGCACGAGCTACCTCCAGCGCCCGATTGTGCTCGGACCTCTGGTTGGCCTTGTCATGGGCGACATGGTGACCGGCACGATCATGGGCGCCACGATGGAGCTTGCCATGGTCGGCGCCATCTCGGTCGGTGCGTATAACCCGCCCGATACGATTTCCGGAACCATTCTGGGTGTGTCGCTTGCCATGCAGGCCGGCGCGGACGCTTCGGCGGCCCTGACCCTGGGCATTCCCATTGCAACGATCGTCCTGGCGCTCGATACCGCCCTGGGCCAGCCGGTGATGCTGCTGCTGGTGCACCGTATCGACAAGAACGTCGAGGACGGAGACACCAAGGCCATCACGCGCAACATGCTTATCGCCGGTTACGCGCAGAGCTGGTGCGGCCTGCTGATTATTCCCCTGGCATTCTTCTTTGGCGCCGATGCTGTTGCCAGCCTGCTCAACATCATCCCCGATTTCGTTCAGACCGGCATGGATGTCGCCGCCGCCTTCTTGCCCGCACTCGGCTTTGCGATGCTGGCTCAGATGATTATGAACAAGACTGTGGCGCCGTTCTTCTTCGCTGGCTTTTTCCTCGTCGCCTACTTTGGCATTAGCACGACGGGCGTGGCGATCTTTGCCGCGATCATCGTCGTCGCGATGACGGTTTTGGGTGACAAGAAAAAAGCGGAGCAGCCCGCAGCGGCAACCGAGGATCCTGCGATTGGGAGTGGGTTCGATGAGTTTTAAGTTTGAGTCTTCTTACGACGGGCTGATTTCCCGCGCAGATCTTAAGAAGCTGTTCTGGCGCTCGATTCCCTATGAGCATTCCTGGAACTACGAGCGTATGGGCCATATCGGTTTTATGTGGGCCCTTATGCCGATCCTTCGCAAGCTGTATCCGCAGGATGCGGACTTTAAGGCCGCCCTTAAGCGCCATATGGAGCTCTATAACGTCACGCCGTACATCTCGACGCTCCCCATGTCCATCGCCGCTGCAATGGAGGAGGTCAACGCTACTGACGATAGCTTTGACACGAGCGCGATCTCTAATGTCAAGCTTGCTTTGATGGGGCCGCTGTCCGGCGTGGGCGATGCCTTCTACTGGGGTACGCTGCGAATTTTGGCAACGGGTGTCGGCACGTCGCTGGCGCTGCAGGGCTCCATTCTTGGCCCGATTTTGTTCCTGCTCGTGTTCAACGTCCCTCACTACATCATCCGTTACCTGCTGACGTTTGTGGGATATCGCTTTGGCTCGGACATGATCAGCAAGGTCCAGGAATCGGGCATTATGGACACGATCGTCAAGATGGCCTCTATCATGGGCGCTATGGTGATCGGTGCTATGACCATGGAGATGGTCACCGTGGACATTCCGCTCATGGTCGGCGCGGGCGATGGTGCTCAGACGCTGGCCGAGCTGCTCAACGGAATCTTCCCGGGCTTTGTCACGATGGGGCTGTTTGGAATCGTCTATCTCATGCTCAAGAAGAAGATGAATCCGCTGCTTATCATGCTCGTGATCCTGCTCGTGAGTATCGCTGGCGCGTTCTTTGGAGTGCTTGGTGTCCAGTAGAGTATCCGTCATAATAAGAACAATGTAAGAGGGGGCGTCGCGCACACTGTGCTGCGGCGCCCTTTTGCCGAAAGGTGGACAAGATGGAGTATCCGCAGCTTGCCGTCATGAATATCAGCCATCGTTATTTTGACCTCGAGGAATTCTTTTCTTCGGCAGCAGCCTCGGGCTACACGTGTTGCGAACTTTGGACCGGGGCGATGCATCTGTATGTCGATTGCCATGGATACGATTCGCTCGAGCAGGTGCGGGAGCTGTCGCAGCGGTATGGGGTTCGGATTGTGGGGCTTTGTCCCGAACAGAACAACCCCAAGCCGTGGAATATCGCGGCGCGCGGGAATGAGGCGCGTGCCCGCACACTCGCGTACTTTAAGAACGTTGTGGATATTGCGGCGGAACTTGGAGCCGAGCAGGTCATGGTCTCGAGTGGCTGGGCATTTTTGAACGAGCCAATCGAGGGCGCGTGGGGTCGCAGCGCCTCGATGCTGCGTGCGATTGCCGAGCATGCGGGAGAGCGCGGCGTGCGACTGGTGCTCGAGGCCCTACAGCCGGTTGAGTCGATGATCGTGAACTCGGCGGCCGACACGAAGCGCATGATCGAGGCGGTTGATCATCCGGCACTTAAGGCGTGTCTGGATTTGGGCGCTATGGCGGTGGCGGGGGATACCATCGACGATTATTTCGATCTGCTTGGCGAAGATGTCGCCCACGTGCATTTTGTCGATGTTGCGGCAGACGGCACGACGCATCTTGCCTGGGGTGACGGCGACCGCGATATGCGCGCCGACCTGGATAGGCTGGTGGCACGCGGCTATCGCGGAGTTGTTTCGGCCGAGACGTATGACTGGCGCTATTTTGCCGACCCCGCAGCTGCCGATGCACAGGTAATGGCAGAGTATCGTCGTGCGATTGGCGCCTAGGTGGGGTTGGGTTGCGGCAACCTACCCTATGTTTCCAAATGAATACGGTGTGAGCGGCTGCGACGGATTTTCCCCGCAAGCACTCTAGTATGCTAAAGTACCCAGAAGACCGGCGGAGCTATGCCGGTCTTCTGTTCTATATGAAACGCAGCATGAGGAGGTTCACCAGATGACGGCCACACCGTGGGGATTCCGGGACATATTGCCCGAGGAGGCTCAGGCGCGCGAGGAGATTGCGCTGACGGTGAAGGGCTGCTTTAGGGAGCATCATTATCTTCCGGTCGAGACGCCGCTGCTCGAGGACAAGGGCTCGCTCGAGGAGGGCGGCCGCATTGCGGACACGCCGTTTAAGCTCTTTGATGACGACGGCCGCCTGCTGGTGGTCCGTCCCGACAACACGCTGCCGATCGTTCGTCTGGTTTCGACTCGCATGCGTGCGGCCGATCTGCCGCTGCGCCTGCGCTACGAGGCGCCGGTGGTCCGCGAGTGTCAGCGCAATGCCGGTGGCTCGCGTCAGTTTACGCAACTGGGTTTTGAGCTCATCGGCGCGGGCGACACCGCGGGCGATGTCGAGATTGTCTCACTGGTCGCCGAGACCGTGCGCAAGCTGGCACTTCCCGGTGCGCGCATTATCGCGGGCAGCGTGCGTCCGTTTAAGGAACTGCTTGCGGCGTGCGAAGATCGCGAGCTGGCTGCCGAGGCGCTGCGCTGCGTGCACGCCAACGACTTTGTGGGCCTCGATGCCCGCGTGGCGGCAAGTGCTGAGCCCGAGGCCGTCAAGGCCGCCATTAGCGAGCTGCCGCGCCTGCACGGTGGTGCCGAGGTGCTCGACCGTGTCGACGCGCTGCTGGCGGCGGCGGGCATTGTCGCGTCGCTTACGCGCGAGCTGCGTGCCCTGGTCGAGGGCCTGGCTCCCGAGGACGCCCAGGTACTGTCCTTCGACTTCTCCATCATGAACTCGTTTGATTACTACACGGGCCTGGTCTTTAAGGCCTATGCCGGTGGCCTGCCCGATCCGGTGGGTTCGGGCGGACGCTACGACTCCATCTTTACCGGTGCATTTGGCGATGGCATCGAGGTGCCGGCGGCGGGCTTCGCCTTTTCGCTCGAGCGCCTGGAGGCCGCGCACACCTCGGCCGAGGACGCTGCTTCCGATGGCGATCACGCCGCGGGCCGTGGCGCCGAGGGTCCGCTGCGCATTGCCGTGCCCAAGGGCTCGCTTAAGGCCGACACACTCGACGTGCTCGAGGCCGCGGGCTTGGACGTCTCTGAGCTGCGCGATCCCGGTCGTCACCTGATCGTGCGCGGCCGCGACACGCGTGCCGGCGAGGGCACGGTCGGCGATATCGAGTTTGTCATCGTGCGCCCCAGCGACGCGCCGGCCTTTGTGGGGTGCGGCGGCGCCGACTGCGGCATCTGCGGCTGGGACTCGCTCATCGAGGCCGACCTCAACTTGCTGCAGCTGGTCGATCTGGGCTATGGCCTGTGCACCTTTATTGAGGCGGAGCCCGCATGGCGCGCCGGCCAGGCCGAGCGCAACTATGCCCGCCGCGGGTCGCTTCGTGTGGCCACCAAGTACCCGCGCATCGCGAGCGCCTGGTATGCCGAGCGTGGCGTGAATGCCGACATCGTTTCGCTGCACGGCAATATTGAGCTGGGCCCCATCGTCGGTATGACCGACCGCATCGTGGACATTACCGCCACGGGTGCGACCCTGCGCGACAACGACCTGGTCATCACCGGCCGCATTATGGACTGCACGGCGCGCTTCTTCGTCAACCCGGGTTCCGCACGCCTGGATCCGCGCGTGCGCAACCTGGCCGATCGCCTGGCAGCCGCCGTGAAGGACAAGCATTTTGAGCCCGTCGCGGGCTCGGCACAATAGCGCGAGCACGCACGGGCGCCCCCATATCCGGGCTGCGGGGCGATTGTCGCCGCCGCCTGGTCTCTCGTTTCTCAAACGCAACCTCGACCGATAGGGGATACCGATATGAAGACCATCAAACTTGCTCCCGGCGAGCGCCTTGTTACCAATCAGCTCAACCGCAAGGGCGTGCTGCCGCAAAACATCGTCGATGCCGCCCGTGATATCGTGGCCAACGTGCGCGCCAACGGCGATGCCGCGGTGCGCGATTACTGCCAGCGTTTTGACGGTGTTGAGCTGGAAAGCTTCCGCCTGCCGCAGGAGCAGATCGACGCTGCGCTCGAAGGCCTCGACCCGGCCTTTGTCGCCGCGCTCGAGAAGGCCGCGCGCCAGATTCGCGAATTCCACCAGCGCGAGGTCGAGCAGAGCTGGTTTACCACGCGCCCGGACGGCACGATGCTCGGCGTTAAGGTGACCCCGCTTGCCGCGGCCGGCATCTACGTGCCGGGAGGCCGCGCGCAGTATCCCTCCACTGTGCTCATGAACGCCATCCCCGCCAAGGTGGCCGGCGTCAAGCGCGTGGTCATGGTGACTCCGCCGCAAAAAGATGGCCTGATCAGCCCGTATACGCTTGCGGCTGCCAAGCTCGGCGGCGTGGACGAGATCTATATGGTGGGCGGCGCCCAGGCCGTGGCCGCGCTGGCGTACGGCACCGAGACCATTCCGCGCGTCGACAAGATCACTGGCCCGGGCAACGCCTTTGTCGCCGCGGCCAAGCAGATCGTGTCGGGCGATGTGGGCATCGACATGGTCGCCGGCCCGTCCGAGGTTTGCGTGCTGGCCGACGCCACGGCCAAGCCCATGGTGGTCGCGGCCGACCTGATGGCCCAGGCCGAGCACGATCCGCTGGCCGCCTGCTATCTGGTGACCTGCGACGAGCAGTTTGCGCGCGAGGTCGAGGCGGGTATCGACATCCTGGTGGCGCAGTCCCCGCGTGCCGAGATCACGCGCGCCTCACTCGATAACGAGGGCGCTATCGTGGTGGCCGCCGACATGGCCGCCGCTGCCGAGGCCGTGAACACCGTGGCGCCCGAGCACCTGGAGCTGCACTGCAAGGATGCGATGGGCCTGCTCGGCGGTATTCGTAACGCCGGCGCTATCTTTGTGGGCGCCTGGAGCTCCGAGCCGCTCGGCGATTACGTCGCCGGCCCCAACCACACGCTGCCGACCGGCGGCACGGCCATGTTCTCCAACCCGCTTTCGGTGGAGGAGTTCGTCAAGCGCTCGAGTGTCATTTGCTATACGCCCGAGGGCCTGCTTTCCGACGCTCCCGCCACGCAGCGCCTGGCCGAGGCAGAGGGCCTGTGGGCACACGCGCTTTCGGCCGCACTGCGCCGTCGCGTGCTGGAGCAGGGCGAGGACTCCGTGAGCGCTGAGTCGCTGGCCGCGGCCGACCTGACCAAGGTTGCCTGGCCGGGCGACGCCGTGGCGACGGTTGCTGAGGGCGTAGACCTGGCGGCGGCTGCGAGCAGTGCCGCCGGTGCGGCCGGCGAGGAGGCCTAATATGGCCGAGCTTTCACCCCGCATGAAGGAGCTCGTCCAGCCTTACCTGGCCGGTATTGAGCCCTATGATCCCAACTTTACGCCCACGCGCATCAACCTTTCGGCCAACGAGAACACCTATCCTGTGCCGGCCGGTGTGCGCGAGGCGGTCGATGCGGCCCTTGCTGCCACGCCGCTCAACCGCTATCCCGATCCCATGTCCAACGACCTGCGCGACGAGCTTGCTGCCTGGCATGGCGTGACGCGCGAGAACATCTGCGTGGGCAACGGCGGCGATGAGCTGCTCTATAACTACCTGCTGGCGTTTGGCGGCGCGGGGCGGACTCTGCTCAACTGCCCGCCGTGCTTTAGCGAGTACGCCTTCTTTGCGTCGCTGTGCCAGACCGAGGTGCGCGACGTGTGGCGCGATCCGGCGAGCTTTGAGCTCGACCAGGCAGCGGTGCTCGCCGCGGCGCCCGCGTGCAACCTGGCGATCGTGACCTCGCCCAACAATCCAACGGGCGACGTGGCCCCGCTCGACTTTGTCGCGGCTCTGTGCGATGCGTGCCCCGGCATGGTAATGGTCGACGAGGCCTACGTTGAGTTTGCCGACGATTTGTTTGGCGCGGCCGCCACGGCGCAGGGGCTTATCGCCGAGCATCCCAACCTGGTGATTCTGCATACGTTGTCCAAGGCGTTTGGCGCTGCCGGTGCGCGTTTGGGTTACGTGATCGCGGCACCCGAGGTCATCGACGTGTTCGCGGCGATTCGCCAGATCTATTCGGTCAACGTGCTGAGTCAGGCAACCGCGCTTGCCTGCGTGCGTGCCCGCGATGCGTACACGCCCGTGGTGGCGCAGGTCGCATCCGAGCGCGAGCGCGAGCTGTGCGCCCTGCGCGCAATGGCTGCCGAGGGCCTGCCCGTGGAGGCATGGCCGAGCGCGGCGAACTTTGTGCTCGTGCGCACGCCGCATGCCACGCGCGTGCGTGAGCGACTGCGCGACGAGTATTCGATTTTGGTGCGCGACTTTAGCTACGCGCCGGGCCTTGCGGACTGCCTGCGCATCACTGTTGGCACGCCGCAGGAAAACGATGAGGTGCTGGCTGCGTTTGCCGCGCTGGTGAAGGAGGAGATGTAGATGGACCGCTATGCCGAGGTAACCCGCAAGACGGGCGAGACCGACATTGTCGTAAAGCTCGACCTGGACGGATCTGGCGTGTGCGATATCTCGACCGACGTGCCGTTTTTCGACCACATGCTCAACGCCTTTGGCCGCCATGGTCTGTTCGATCTGACGGTGCGCGCGGTGGGCGACGTCGAGGTCGACGCGCACCACACCGTCGAGGACACGGGCATCGTGCTGGGCGAGGCGTTTTGCCAGGCGCTGGGCGACAAGGCGGGTATTACGCGCTTTGCCGACGCGGCGATTGCCATGGACGAGACGCTCGTGATGGCCGCCGTGGATATCTCGGGCCGTGGGCAGGCCTATTGTGAGCTGCCCGTGCCGACCGAGCGCGTGGGCAGCTTTGATACCGAGCTGGCCGTTGAGTTCTTCTATGCCTTTGCACGCGATGCCAAGCTCACGCTGCACGTGCGCGAGCTGGCGGGCGGCAACTCGCACCACATTATCGAGGCCGCCTTTAAGGCCGTGGGCCGCACGATGCGTCACGCCTGCGAGCTCGATCCCCACGTGCAGGGCATCCCCAGCACCAAGGGCTCGCTGTAACCGTCACAAGGGTAAAACCACCACGAAGGTGCCTGTCCCCTTTGCGGTGGTTTTGGATGATGAGAAGTGGAGGGTCGCGTGGGCGAACCGAAGATTGTGGTGGTCGACTACCACAAGGGCAACTTGTCGAGCGTCGTGCGCGGGCTTGCGCGCGCCGGTGCCGCCGCCTGCACGTCGGACGATCCGGAGCAGATCCGCAACGCCGACGGCCTGGTCATCCCGGGCGTGGGCGCGTTCTATGACGCGATCGCCTTTATGCGCCAGAGCGGCGAGGAGGTGGCCGTGCTCGATGCCGTTGCCGCCGGAACTCCGCTTCTCGGCATCTGCCTGGGCCTCCAGCTATTTTTTGAGCGCGGCAACGAGGGCGTGCCGGCGGACGAGGGTGCGGACGCGGACGACGATGCCTCCGAGCAGGCCGGTGGTCCCTGGGTCGATGGCCTGGGCATCATGCGTGGCTCGTGCACGCACCTGGAGTCGAGCCGTCTGAAGGTCCCGCACGTGGGCTGGGACCAGGTGCACATGACGCCCGTCGGTGCGGCCGATTCGTTGCTTGCCGGTTTTGCCGAGGGCGCCAACATGTATTTCACTCACAGCTACGCGGTGGCCGACGACGTCGATGCCGCCGATGTGTTGGCACGCACGCACTATACACGGAGCTTCCCGTGCATCGTGCGCCACGGTAACGTGTGGGGCTGCCAGTTCCATCCCGAGAAATCCTCCGCGCTGGGTCAGCGTATTCTTAAGAACTTCGTGAGCATCGTCGAGGAGGTTGGCCGATGATCCTGTTTCCCGCAATCGATCTGATCGGCGGCAAGGTTGTGCGCCTGGAGCGCGGTGACCGCAACCGCTGCAAGGTATATTCCGATGACCCCGTGGCCGTCGCCCGCTCGTTTGCCGAGCAGGGCGCAAGCTGGGTGCATGTCGTCGACCTATCCGCTGCCTTTGGCGAGGACGAGGACACATGCGCTGCCAACTCGGCGGCGATTAAGGCCATCTGCGGCGTCGACGGTTTGTCCGTGGACGTGGGCGGCGGCGTTCGCTCGCTCGCACGCATCGACGAGCTGGCCGGCTATGGTGCTCGCCGCATTGCGCTGGGCACCGTGCTGGTGACCGAGCCAGGTTTTGCCGAGGTGGCAGCCCAAGGCTTTGGCGAGCTGCTGGTCGCCGACATTGCCGCGCGCGACGGCCAGGTTAAGGTGAACGGCTGGCGCGACGGCGCGGGCGTGGCGCTCGACGATGCCGTGGCGCAGCTTACCGAGCTGGGCTTTAAGCGTCTGGTCTATACCGATATCGCGCGCGATGGCATGCAGACGGGCATCGACGTGGCGGCATATCGCCATGTGGCGCAGGTCGCGGGCTTTCCCGTCGTGGCGTCGGGCGGTATCTCGACGCTCGGCGATATTCGCGCGCTTGCCGCGGTGGGCGAGGGCGCCATCGAGGGTGCTATCACTGGTCGTGCGCTCTACGAGGGCAACTTTACGCTGGCCCAGGCGCTGGCCGCCGCCCGAGGGGAGGAGTAGCCCATGCTTACCAAACGCGTAATTCCCTGTCTGGATGTTAAGGACGGCCGCGTGGTCAAGGGCGTCAACTTTGTGAGCTTGCGCGATGCGGGCGACCCGGTGGAGCTAGCGCGTGCCTACGATCGCGAGGGTGCGGACGAGGTCGTCTTCCTGGATATTACCGCCACGAGTGACAACCGCGCGACGACTATCGAGATGGCGGCGCATGCGGCCGAGGAGCTGGCTATTCCCTATACCGTGGGCGGCGGCTTTCGCGATCTTACGGGCATGCGCACCATGGTTGCCGCCGGTGCCGACAAGGTGTCGCTCAACTCGGCGGCTGTGCGCGACCCGTCGCTGATTAGCCAGGCTGCCGCGGCGTTTGGCAGCCAGGCCGTGGTCGTGGCGATTGATGCCAAGCGCGTGGGGCTGCCTGGGGAGCCGGGCGCCGATAAGTGGGAGGTCTTTACGGCGGGCGGTCGCAACGCTACGGGTATCGACGCGGTGGCGTGGGCCGAGGAAGCGGCTCGTCGCGGCGCCGGTGAGATCTTGCTTACCAGCATGGATCGCGACGGCACCAAGGCCGGCTTTGACCTGGCACTCACCCGTGCCGTGGCGCGCGCGGTGCCGATTCCCGTCATCGCGAGCGGCGGCGTGGGTACGCTCGAGCATTTTGCCGAGGGCGTGATCGAGGGCGAGGCCGATGCCGTGCTGGCTGCCAGCGTCTTTCACTTTGGAACCTTCAGCATCCGCCAGGTGAAGGAATACATGGCGTCGCAGGGTATTCCTGTGAGGTTGGACTTCTAATGCTGCGGGCTTCGCTGCGGCTTGCCCAGGCACCGCATCTTGCCGCTCAAACCGTCGCTCGCGTACCAAAGTACGCGTCGCTCCTCTTTCGCGGCAACCTGCGGCACCTGGACAACCCTCGCCGACCTGCGATGTTTGAATTTGGGGAGAGAAATGGAAGAGATAACCGATCCTTCAAAGCTTACGTACGACGCCCGCGGGCTGATTCCTTGTGTGGTTCAGCAATATGACACTGGTGAGGTGCTTATGGTTGCTTGGATGAACGAGGAATCGGTGGGGCTGACGCTCAAGACCGGGACCACGTGGTTTTGGAGCCGCAGTCGCCAGGAGCTCTGGAATAAGGGCGCGACGAGCGGCAACATGCAGGAGGTCAAGGAGCTCTGGGCCGACTGCGATAGCGATACGCTGCTGGTCAAGGTCGACTCGCCGGGTCCGGCCTGCCACACCGGCAACCGTACCTGCTTCTTTAAGCGCGTGGAAGGGGGAGTGCGATGAAAGTCGTGACGCCGTTCGAGGTCGCCGACTGCAACACCGAGCTCCTCCGCGCGGGCGTGCCATGCCGCGTGCACCTGACTGATGCCTGCGGGGCGCAGTCGCTTTGGCTCGAGGCCGAGAAAGAAAGGCTCGATGAGGCCCATGCCGTCATCGTCGAGTTCTTTGAGAAAAAGGGCGCAAAGCCTCGGTTCGATGAGACCGGTACCTACTTTACGCTGCAGTAACGAGAGGAAATAACCATGGGAGTCAGAACAGCTAACGTGCAGCCGGGAAATATCGGCGAGACGCTGACGGGACTGGCCGAGGTGATTCACGGCCGTCGCGACGCATCGCCGCAGGAGAGCTATACCGCCCGTCTGTTGACCGACGTCGAGGATGAGCTGCTCAAGAAGCTTGCCGAGGAGGCGAGCGAGGTGATCATGGCCTGCAAGGACAACGACCACGACCACATCCGCTACGAAGCTGGCGACCTGGTCTACCATCTGCTCGTAACGCTCGAACGCTACGGTATCACCCTCGACGAGCTGGCCGGCGAACTCAATGCCCGCCGCCACTAGTCGTTTAAGAACCTCCCCAATGACTAGTTAGGCGAGGGGCGTGGGTTGCCATTCGCCGGTGGGGTGGGGGATGTCGAAGGTTCGATAACCGCAGTCATAGGCGTGGGCTTGCGCTTCGCGGAAATTCCAGCAGATGTCGCAGGCGCGGTGTGCGTCCGAGCCAAAAGTAATCGGCACCTCGGCGTGGGCGAAGCGACGCAAAAGGCCGGTCGCGGGGTAGTAATCGTCGAGCCCCTTGCGCGGTGCGGCTGTCGAGACCTCAACGCGGCGACCCGTATCGTGGGCGCATTCGGCCATCTGCTCCCAAAACGGCGCCGGGTCAAAATCGGGCGCAAAGCCCTCCTTCGAAAAGCGCATGACCAGGTCGGGGTGGGCCATCACGTCAAAGTTAAGCGGGCTTTCGCAAGCACGGCACCAGTCGTCGACGTAGCGCTCCCACACGCCGCGTACACCCAGGTTTTCCCAAACGTGCAGGTTGGTGTCGTCGTCGATCCAACCGCAGCGCGAATCGGGCGTATCGGGGCGAGCGACGCCCCCCGTTTCCGCCGTGCCCGCGGCGCCGGCCATGATATCGCCCGGATCGCCAATCCAGTGCACACTGCCCAAGCGCACTATGGCACCCGCGGACCAGCGCTCAACCAAAGGCTCGCAACCTTTGTACCAGTCGCATTCAAAGCCATAGATAAGCTCGAGCTCCGGCGCGATCTGCGCGGCGAGCTTGCGGGCGTCCTCAAAGGCCAGACGATGTGCCGGCAGGTCGCCCTCGACGACCTGCACCTCGCAGTTAGCATCCATGCTGGCAGGTAGGGTGAGGTGGTCGGTCGAGACTATAATGCGGCAGCCGGCGGCCGCGGCGGCGCGGATGTTCTCCTCAAACGAGGCATGGCCATCCGAAAACGAGGTATGGGTATGGCAATCGACCAGTGGGCAGGCGGACATGGCGACTCCTTTGCGTCAAGCGAATTCGCTCCATTGTAATGGCGCGATCCCCGCTGCGATGAGCGCGCTGGGGGCCGAAATCGACTGGAAAGGACGGGTAGCGCATAAGGGCGAGCTCGCGACATCGGTCTTGCTCCAATACATGTACATCAGCCTCCAAAAGCTGCAAATAATGACATGTTTGGAGGCTGATGTACATGTTTAGCTGAGGCGGTGGGATGTCGCTTTCTTTCCGACAAGGAAAATCGCGCTCATCACGCGCCGTCACACTCGCACAGCTCGCGATGTGCTAGCGTTTGGGTGAATAAAACGAGCCCGTGCGGAAAGGATCCGGACCGTATGCAACGTGGAAGTACATCTCCGCTGTCCCGCGAGACCGATGCGCCCGAGACCATCGTCAAGCTGGAGTGCGACATCGACGATGCGTCGCCCGAGGTGCTCGCCTACGCCGCTGACCGCCTGCGCGAGGCCGGCGCCCGCGAGGTGCACTGGCTGCCCCTCTACTGCAAAAAGGGCCGCCCCGGATGGCAGTTGCAGGTGATCTGCTCGCACGAGGATATCGAGCGCCTACAGACGATTATCTTTTTGGAGACCACGACCAACGCCGTTCGTTGCCAGGTGATGGAACGCGTTTGCCTGCCGCGCCGATTCGAGCAGGTGACAACGCCTTGGGGCGAGGTATCCGTTAAGGTGGCGACTCTGCCCGACGGCAGCGAGCGCGCGGCTCCCGAGTACGAGGATTGCGCCCGTCTTGCCCGCGAACATGACGTGCCGCTCCAACGCGTGATGCAGGCGGCTCAGAGCGCGGCGCTGCGATTCGAGTAACACGGTAGATGGGCTCCACATCCGTCGGGCCCCGTTTTCAGCCCCATCAACTCCGCTTAGAAAGGACTCCCCATGAAATACCTCATCGCTTCCGACATCCATGGCTCGGCATACTGGGCCGAGCGCCTCTGCACTGCCATCGAATCCGAACAGCCCGACCGCATTGTGCTGCTGGGCGACCTGCTCTACCACGGCCCGCGTAACGACCTGCCGCGCGACTATGCCCCCAAGCGCGTGATTCCGCTGCTCAACGCCCTGGCCGACCGCATCATCGCGGTGCGCGGCAACTGCGACGCCGAGGTCGACCAGATGGTCCTCGACTTCCCCGTCATGGCCGACTACGCCACACTATTCGACGAGACCGGACGTGAACTGTTCCTGACGCACGGCCACGTTTTTGGCGCCGGTATGCACAACAGCGTCGACCACGCGCCCGCGCTGCCCGAGGGTTCCGCGCTCGTCTACGGCCACACGCACATCAAGGTTAACGAGGAAAGCGCCGCGCACCCGGGCCTGTGGCTCTTCAACCCCGGCAGCGTGAGCATTCCCAAGGACGGCACGCACAGCTACGGCATCTACGAGAACGGCGCGTTCCGCCATGTGATCCTGGAGGAGGACTAACCATGGCCGAGCATATGGCTCAGCAAAATGACGAGGGTTCGCGCGACCTGTCCACGCTGGTCGACGCGTCGGCCGAGCTGCAGCATCTGGTGCAGACCATCTGGCGCCTGCGTCAGCCCGATGGCTGCCCGTGGGACCGCGAACAGACGCATCAGAGCATTGGCAAGAACATGATCGAGGAAGCCTACGAGGCGCTCGACTGCATCGAGACCGACGACGCGGCGCATCTGCGCGAGGAGCTGGGCGACGTGCTCATGCAGGTAGTGTTGCATGCGCAGATCGCGGCGGACGCCGGCGAGTTTACGCTGGCCGACGTGGCGCGCGATATCGACGCCAAGCTCATTCGCCGTCATCCGCACGTGTTTGGTGATGCGGATGCCGACAACTCCGACGAGGTGCTCAAGATTTGGGACGAGGTCAAGCTTGCCGAGAAGGCCGCCAAAGACCAGGCCGTGGCGGCAGGCGAGGCCGCGCCCGAGGGTCTGCTCGACGGCGTGCCTACGCACCTGCCGGCGCTGATGCAGGCTCAGAAGGTGTCGCGCAAGGCGGCTGCCGTGGGCTTTGAGTGGGAGACGGTCCAGGACGTGTGGGACGAGGTCGCCGAGGAGCGTGCCGAGTTTGAGGCCGAGGCTCCCGGCTCGCCCGAGCGCGAGATGGAGTTTGGCGACCTGCTCTTTGCCCTGGTCAACGTTGCGCGCAAGGAGGGAATCGACGCCGAGAGCGCCCTGCGTGCCAGCACGGCAAAGTTCCGCCGCCGCTGGGCCGCGATGGAGCGGATGGCGGCCGACGCCCACGTGGATCTGGCCGAGCTTTCGACCCACGGCCTCAATGACCTCTGGGATGCCGCAAAGGCAGAGGAGTAAGACTGCGGGAGCGACGGGACGGGCTTGTCCCATCGCTCCCATTATTTTTAAAAAGATTGTATCCTTTGGCTAACTTAGGGCATAATGCAAAAAGTGCGATAAGGCTAACTTATGAACCTGCGCGCCGCTGTAGCGTGCAAGCCGTGTCGCCAAGCATTCAACCCGTTTCCAAGTGAGAGGGAGACAACATGAGCGATATTTTGGATGTCTACGGTCGCGAGGTGCTCGACAGCCGCGGCAACCCCACCGTCGAGGTTGAGGTCGTGCTCGAGGACGGCAGCTTCGGCCGCGCGATGGTGCCTTCGGGCGCTTCGACCGGCGCCTTTGAGGCATGTGAGCTGCGCGACGGCGACAAGGGCCGCTATCTGGGCAAGGGTGTCTCGCAGGCCGTCGAGCACGTCAACAACGAGTGTGCCGATGCCGTCGTGGGCCTCGACGCCTTCGATCAGCGCGCCGTCGATGCCGCGCTAATCGCCGCGGACGGTACACCCAACAAGACCAAGCTCGGCGCCAACGCCATTCTGGGCGTGTCGCTGGCCGTTGCCCGCGCCGCAGCCGAGTCGGCGGGCCTGTCGCTGTACCAGTACCTGGGCGGTGTCAACGCCCATCTGCTGCCCACGCCCATGATGAACATCCTCAACGGCGGCGTGCACGCCGACAACAACGTCGACTTCCAGGAGTTCATGATCATGCCGGTGGGCGCCCCGAGCTTTGCCGAGGGTCTGCGCTGGTGTGCCGAGGTCTATCACACCCTCAAGGGCGTGCTGCACGAGGCCGGCTTGGGCGGCGGCGTGGGCGACGAGGGCGGCTTTGCGCCCAACCTCAAGACCAATGCCGAGCCATTCGAGTACATCACCAAGGCCGTCGAGAAGGCCGGCTTTAAGCCCGGCGTCGACTTCATGTACGCTATGGATCCGGCCTCGACCGAGTTCTACAACGCCGAGACCGGCATGTACGAGCTCAAGGGCGAGGGTGTTGAGTACACGAGCGCCCAGATGGTCGATTACTGGGAGAAGCTTGTCGACACCTACCCCATCATCTCCATCGAGGACGGCATGGCCGAGGAGGACTGGGACGGTTGGGTCGAGCTTACCCAGCGCATTGGCAACAAGGTGCAGCTGGTGGGTGACGACCTGTTCGTCACCAACACCGAGCGCCTCAAGAAGGGCATCGAGCTGGGCGCCGCCAACGCGATTCTGGTCAAGGTCAACCAGATTGGCACGCTCACCGAGTCACTCGAGGCCATCGAAACCGCCAAGGAGGCCGGCTACGCCTGCATCGTGAGTCACCGCTCCGGCGAGACCGAGGACTCCACCATCGCCGACCTGGTCGTGGGCGTCAATGCCGGCCAGATCAAGTCGGGCGCCCCGTGCCGTAGCGACCGCATCGCCAAGTACAACCAGCTCATCCGCATCGAGGACGAGCTCGAGGGCAGCGCGCGCTACGCCGGCAAGGCCGCGTTCTACAACATTCGCTAGGCAAGCGGCGTGTGCGGGGGCGGGGCTGACTCGGTTCCTCTCCGCCCTGGCTGGATGCCGCAAAACGCTATGGGCGCTGGGCCATACGGCTCAGCGCCTTTTTTATGTCGAGCAAAGGCTGGCGAAGGCGGTGCGGGCACTCGTGCTATAACTAAAAGACTTAGCGCAAACAAACCTCAACCGCACAAGGCGCACATGGATCAGATTTACGACAACAGGTACTATTCCGCCGGTTCGCGTGAGCCGTCACCTCGCCGTGCGCATTCGGTGCAGCTTGGCGGGTCTGGTTATGCTGGCGCTGATCGCTCCAGGTATAGCTCGCCGGCGACTTCGCATCCCAATGCTCAGCCAAATAGTTCCTCGGATGGTCCGGTGCGCCCATCGCGTTCCAGGCGTGCGTCGCGCCCTTCGACCCAGGCGTCCGGCGAGCCGCGCCGTCCCTCGAGCCGTCTTTCGGGCTCGGACTTCATGCATTACGCCAACGACAACGCGGTGGTCAAGGCAATTTACGACTTTACCCACGGTCCTCAGCGAGGGCTATTCATCGGCATCGTTGTGGCGCTGGCGCTTGTGAGCCTGTATTTCCCCGTGCGCGATCTGTACGTGGCAAAGCGTTCGAGCGATATCTTGGCCAAGCAGGTCGAGATTCGCCAGCAATACAATGACGAGCTGCAAAAAAGCGTCGACAAGCTGCTCTCGGAGGAGGGTATCAAGGACGCGGCATCCGAGGACCTGGGCTTGGTGATGCCCGGCGAGAAGAGGATTGAAGTGCAGGGCCTGGACGACGATTCGGATGCCTCGTCGAGCAAAAAATCCTCAAACGCCAAGAAGGCCAGCGAAGTTGCCAAGGAAATCGAAGAAGTCGGTAAGGACGCGCCGTGGTACATCCAGGCGCTCGACATGCTGTTTGGGTTTAACGGCGTCGAGGGCCAGACGGTCGTGTCCAACGGCAAATAGCGCCCGGAGGGGAGCCCGCAATGGCAGATTACAAACGCTATAAGGTAGCCGCGATTGACCTGGGAACGGTGTCGTCGCGACTGGTGTTGGCCCAGGTCGAGGGCGGGGCAATCGTGGAATCGTCCAAGCATACCGAGATTACCGATCTGGGTGAGGGCGTGGACGCGACGGGCCGCTTTTGCGAGGCGGCCGTTGAGCGCGTGCTCGCTGCGTGCCGCATGTTTGTGGACGAGGCTCGTGCCTTTGGGGCCGCGTGCATCTGCACCACCTGCACGAGCGCCGCGCGTGATGCGTCCAACGCAGCACTGCTGCTGGACGGCCTGCGCGATCTGGGGCTTGAGCCACAGGTGATTCCGGGCGAGGTCGAGGCACGCCTGACGTTTTTTGGCGTGGCGCACGACTTTGCCGGCGAGCGCATCATCGTCGCCGATTCGGGCGGTGGCTCCACGGAGCTCGCGACGGGTGTGTACGCACCGGAGCGCGGGGTCTTTGCGCTGGAGGGAACGCGCTCACTGGACATCGGTTGCCGTCGCGTGACGGAGCGGTTTTTTTCGGCGCTGCCGCCAACGGACAGTGAACTTGCCGCCGCTGGCGTATGGGCGGGCGAGCAGTTCGGGGCTTACTTTGAGGGCCTGCCTGTCGACTTTGAGCGCGCCGAGCGCCTCGTCGCGGTGGGCGGTACCGTCACCACGCTCGTGGCGCTGGTCCACGAACTGGAGCCGTACGACTCGAGCTTTGTGCACCTGCGCGAGCTTTCGATGGAGCAGATCTCGGCCGCCATCGATCGTATATCTACGCTGGATGTGGAGGGTATCGCTGCGCTGCCGGGCGTGCAGCCCAAGCGCGCGGGCGTGATTCTGGCCGGCGCCGTGGTGATTCGCGAGCTCATGCGCGCCGGTGGCTACGATGCGCTCACCGTAAGCGAGAACAGCCTACTCGCTGGCATGGTCGCCACCATCAACGAGGTTCTCGACGGCGCGACTCCCACCATCGCCTGGACCCCCAGCCTCAGCGCCCTTTAACCATCCCCTCATAAGTTGCGGTGAAATACGGACTAAAATCGCCCTTTCGGGCACCAAACAGTCCCTATTCCACCGCAACTCAACAGCCGGCACCTGGGGACGTTCCTTTTCTGCCGGCACCTGGGGACAGTCCTTGCGGGGCGTCCCCACAGCGCCTATGCCAGCTTGTCGATCTGCCCAATCTCCCAAAGCGGAATATTGATGAGCATGCCCTCGTCTCTATATGCCGCCAGGGAGCTCCTCACGCAACGCTCGAGTTTGAATTTTTCGCAGGCTATTTTCAGACTCTTCGCTTTAAGGTTCTCTGCCGCCTTGACCTCAAGCGGAAGCACGGTTCCCGCATGGTCGATGGCAAAGTCGGTTTCGGCATTGCCGGAGGTAGAGGACCAATACGCGGGAGTTTTGTCCTGGAGCAAAAGCTCCTGCGCGACGTATTGTTCGGTCAGCGAACCTTTGAACTCGGTAAAAACAGCGGATCCGTTAAGAACGATGGCCGGAGAGAGACCGGAGAGCGCTCCGAGGATGCCGGTGTCGATGCAGAACAGTTTGAAGCCCGAGAGGTCTTCGTAGCTCGAGAGCGGCGCCTTTAGAGCGGAAACACGTGGCACCTTATGAACGATTCCGTAGTCCGTGAGCCACTGGAGGCTTTCCTCGAAATCGCGTGCGCGCGCTCCGGGACGAAGGGCGCCGTAGACAAACTTCTTGTTCTCCTTTGCAAGCTGGCCGGGAAGGGATTTCCAAACCAACCCCATGCGCTCGACGATGCGGGCGGGTGCATGTTTGCCAAAATCGGATTCGTAAGCCTCGATGATTTGCTGCTGAAGCCTTCGGGCTTCGATGAAGTCGCGTGTCTCGGCGAAAGTGGAGACAACTTCGGGCATACCGCCGACAACAAGGTATTCCTTGAGCAAGTGCTCGAGCTTTTCGGTAACGTTTGCTAGAAGGTTCATGTCTGCGGCAAGGATGGCGTCGGCGAGCGGGTTGCCGTCGACGGCACGAACGAACTCAGCAAACCCCATGGGACGCATGGTGAGCTGGTCGATTTTGCCGACGGGAAATGACTCGTTTTCGCGTCGGAGCGCGAGGCCCATATAGGAACCGGCTGCTACGATGTGGTATTCGGGTGCAAGCTCGTTGAAGTACTTGAGCGAGGTGATCCCGCGTGGCGCCTCTTGGATTTCGTCGAAGATGATGAGCGTGTCTTCCGGCGTTACGGTTTGGCCACGTAGGAGTTCTATCTGGGAGATGATGCGCTTGGGGTCGAGGTCCCCATCGAACAGCGAGCGTGTGCTCGGCTCGAGCATAAAGTCAAAACGAATGACGTTTCGATACTGCTGGCTTGCGAATTCGTTAAGAAGCCAAGTCTTTCCTGTCTGGCGGGCTCCCCTAAGCAAGAGAGGTTTGCGATTCGCCCTTGATTTCCAAGCGATAAGTTCACTCATAAGCTGTCGCTGCATATTGCCTCCCAACCCTCTCGGCTAGTATAAGGCCATTTGGTCGTTTCCATCGGAAAATGTGCGAGACAACCACGTTTTTCCATCGGAAAATGTGCGAGACAGCCACGTTTTTCCATCGGAAAATGTGTAAATACCAACCTAAGTTGCGGTGGAATAGTTCCTAAATGGGCTGATAAACTGCCAAAACAGGAACTATTCCACCGCAACTTAGAGCCCCGCCGGCGTGTAAAAGAAACGAGCCCGCATCCCTTGGGGACACGGGCTCGAAAGCTCCATATGGTAGGGGCGGTGGGACGTCCGCGCATTTGCTGCGCAAATACGCACCGGCTTCGGACGCTGCGCGTCCGCTTAACGCTCGCCCCCTCGCGGGTTCGAGTCCCACCGGCATCTAAAAGAAGCGAGCCCGCATCCCTGGGGAACACGGGCTCGCAAGCAATCACATGGTAGGGGCGGTGGGACTCGAACCCACAATCCTTGCGGCGAGAGATTTTAAGTCTCCTGCGTATGCCAATTCCGCCACGCCCCCGTGAGACTAGAAGTCTAGCACAAGCCGTCCGTTACGCGTTGACGGCCATCGAGTGTTGGCCCGACTTCTCCAGGAACTCTTGGAACTTTGCCTCGTCGCCCTTGTTTTGATACTGCAGGGCCAGCAGGTACTCCAGTCGGCAGCGCTTGACCGGGTCGTCGCCGACATCCTCGAGCATGCGCTCCAGCTCGGGAATGTCGTTGTGGCGCTTGAGGATCATCGTGTCGTACATCAGCTGGCATTCGTGTGCGACTGTCTCGGCCTGACCGCCCTCAAAGCCCTTGATCTCGTGCAGCAACTCCTTGGCCTTTTTGCGGTCCTCCTGGCCAACGTAGTAGTTAAAAGCTTTGATCACCAGGTCGACGCGCTGCATCTTGGGCAGGTTGAGTCCCAGTAGCAGGTCGAACATCTCGTCGGCGCGCTTATGGTCCTCGCGCAGCAGATAGGAGTTCAGGCGCAGGTAGTCGCGGTTGTAGCGCGGGTACAGCATGCTGGTGAGTTTGCCGTCGAGCAAACGATCGAACTCGTCCCACTGCTTGGCGGCCATCAATTGCTGCAGGCGTTTAAACGTGGTGCGTTTTTTGACGCTAAAGAACACCGACACGGCGATGCAGATGATAACGACGGCGGTCCAGAGTGTGCGGGAATCGGGCATATTAGGGTCCTTAGTCGCTCATAAAGCGAGCGGTATGACAACACGTACTAGATGTATTATACGCAGCGCGCAAGCAAACTGGCATAAAAGCTCATCGAGGCCGAGTGCCATCGCTCGCTGCGGTACACTTACCTAAAGTAAACCATGAAGGGAGACATTACCTATGAAGAAGATCGTTTTGGCTTGCGGTGCTGGCGCTGCTACTTCCACGCTCGTTGCCCAGAAGGTCGCTACCCTGCTCGACGCCAACGGTTATGCCGACAAGTACGAGATCGTGCAGTGCGCCATCTCCGAGGCCAAGGATTACTGCGACGAGGGCGCTGACCTGCTGATCGCCACCACCGTTGCCCCCGAGGGCCTCACCTGCCCGTACGTGAGTGGCGTGCCCTTCATGACCGGCATGAACCGCGTTGCCGCCGAGAAGGCCGTTCTCGACGTCATGGCTCAGTAGGCGCTGACTGCATGAGTGAGCAGAACGCCAACCCGGTAGAGCTCTTTGGTATGCGTGTTGCCCATGTGGGCATTAACGCCACCGACCCGGCAGACGCCCTGGAGATCGCGGAGCTGTTCTCGACGATGATGGGCCTGCCCGTCATCGAGACCCCGGTTTCGTACTTCAACGATTCGCTGGTCGAGATCATGAAGCAGAACGGTCGTGGCACCAAGGGCCACATCGGCTTTGCCGTTAACGACATCGATGCAGCTGAGAAGTGGTTTGCCGAGCGCGGGCTCGAGGTCAACGAAGAGTCGCGCGCACTGCTGCCCGACGGTGGCACCAAGCTCGTGTACTTTAAGCGCGAGTTCGCCGGTTTCGCCGTGCACCTGTGCCGCGAGTAGCGCACAAGCTGCCATAGCTGGCAAAAAGGGATAGGGCCGCGTGGCCCTATCCCTTTATTTATGCCGAGGGGCTTCCTATCGTGGCAGGCGAATCGTAAAGCGGCTGCCGACCCCTTCGACCGAGGTCACACCGATGACGCCGCCGTGGCTGTCGACGATCCACTTGGCGATCGCAAGCCCCAGACCCGAACCCTGTGCGCCGGCATCGCGCGCGTTGTCGGCACGGTAGAACCGCTCGAACGCGTGAGCTGCGGATTCCTGGTTCATGCCGATGCCCTCGTCCTCAACACTTATGTCGATCGTGCCCGCGCCCGCATCTGGCGTTATGCCAAATGTGACGGTCGTTCCCGCATCCGAGTACTTGGCGGCGTTTTGCACGATCACGCGCAGAGCCTGCTTCACGAGCGCCACGTCGACGGGCGCGTCGCAGCGCGGGTCGCTGGCAAGCGCAGCGTCAGAAGCCAGCCGATACGTGTGCTCGGTATCGATCATCTGCGATTCTTCGCATACCTCGCTGACCAGTGCAGCCAAGTTGGTATGCGCGCGCCGCAGGACCGTGCGCCCGGCATCGCCGCGCGCCAAAAACAGCAGCTGCTCCACAAGCTCTTGCATGTGCTCGCTTTCGGCTTTAAGGGACGCGATGGATTCCGCCAGCACGTCCGGGTCGTCCTTGCCCCAGCGGTCGAGCATGTTCACGTAGCCCTGAATCACCGCGATGGGCGTGCGCAGCTCGTGGCTCGCGTCGTTGACAAAGCGCATCTGCTGCAGCTTGGCCTCTTGCATCTGGCGCAGCAGGCGGTTGAGTGCGACCTCGATGCTCGCCAGGTCGGCGTCGCCGGTGGTGACGCTCGGCGAGTCGACGCTTGCGCGCGCGATGGCCTGCTCCAGTGTTTCCATTTTGCCGCCGGAGAGCTGCATGCGACCGAGTTCGTCCACGCGCAGGGCCAGATCGTTGAGCGGCGCCATGGTGCGGCGCACGCGGCGGGCGCCGAGCATGTCGAGCACGCTGATGACCTGCCAACCCACAACGACAAGGTAGAGAGGCCATAGCGCGACGAGGTCCTGCGCGAGGGGGAAGGTCTTGGTGGTACGCGCAAGCTCGACGGTATAGGTGAGCGTTGTCAGGTCCCAGCCGCGCGCAGGCGCCAGCGACATGCCGTGAACGGCGGCGCCGGGGATCCATCCTGCGGTAAGCGCGCCGTCAGGTAGCGTTTGGTTGTATCCATAGACGAGGATCGCCGCCGCAATCACCATCAGCAGCAGATCGAGCCAGACATAGCTCATCAGACGGCGCCACATATAGCTCCAGTTGATGGCGCGGGCGATGGAGGTGACGCGCTTGGCCTCGGCGTTACGCACGGCAGACATAGCCCACCCCGCGCACGGTCTGGATGATGCGGGCGCCGCCGGCATCCTCGATCTTGGCGCGCAGGTGCGCGATGTGCACGTCGACGTTGTTGGTGTCGCCCACGTATTCGTAGCCCAGCGCCTCGTGCGCGATGCGCTCGCGCGTGAGCACGGTTTCGGCATGCGCCATAAGCAGAGCGAGGACATCGAACTCGCGGGCCGTGAGCGCGATGGGCAAGCCGCCGACCGTGACTTCGCGGCGGTCGGGATCGAGCGCAACCGAGCCCACGGCGAGCGTGGCGGGGGAGGGCGTGGCAGAAACCTGGGTCGAGTCGCTGACCGGGGGTATCGCAGCGGCGCCGACACCCGTGCCGCCTGCCGCGCCCGTCCCGATGCCGCCAACGCCCGAAGCCGTCCGCACGGCCTCCGAGCGCTTCAGCGCAACGCGGATCCGTGCGAACAGCTCCTCAATGGCAAACGGCTTGGTTAGGTAATCGTCAGCGCCGGCGTCGAGCCCGGCCACCTTATCCATTACGGCATCGCGCGCGGTGACCATGATCACCGGCACATCCTTGTGCTTGCGCACGCGCCGCAGCACCTCCATGCCGTTGAGCTGCGGCAGCAGCACGTCGAGCAGAATCAGATCGTAGTCGCGCTCCAGCGCCAGGTCTACGGCGGTGCGGCCGTCGGCGGCGTGCTCCACCTGGTAGCCCTCGTGCTCCAGCTCGAGCGTCACAAAGCGGGCGATTTTCTCCTCGTCCTCTACGATCAGGATTCGTGCCATACGTGCCCCCCGTCTGCGATTACTTGTCGTCGTTGAGATTTTGCTTGATGTCGTCCGCGGCGTTGGCAGCGCTATCCATAAGGTTGTTGATGCTGCCGGGCACGTCGCCGTCGCTGTCGATGCGGTAGCGCATGCCAAAGAACAGGCCAATCAGCATCAGCCAAATCGTAGCGCCCCAGGCAAACAGGGCGATGATGGGGATCAGGATGGGGATGTTGAGGATGATCGCATCGCGGCGCGTGGCGATAAACTTGGTGTCCAGACTCAGGCGGAAGAGCTTTTTGAGGTACTCCCACACGCTGTCCATCTTCTTGGAGAAGTCGGTCTTTTCGCTCGACTTTTCGTAGGCGGCCTGCGCGGCGACCATCTCGGCCGAGGGCTCATTGGCTGGCGCGGACTCGGTGGCGGCGTGCGCCGACGTGGTCTGGGTCTTGCCCTGCGACTCGAGCCAAATGATGGCATCCAGGACGTTGCCGTCGGCGGCGTCGAGCGCGGCCTTGGCATCGGTGTAGCTCACGTTGCACTTGGTGCGGATGGTTTCAACTTTTTCGAGGTCGTCCATGACCTGTCCTTTCGTTCGATGGGCACGACGCCGGGCGATCTGCCCGGGCGCGAGCGTTGCGTTCGGCGGCCTGCGTGGCGCCGCCCCGCCCTTGGTCGAACTCTATAGTGCAGGTTATAGATTAAGCGATTCTTGAGCCAAGATTAATGTTGGATGAGTTTTTGCGCGGCGGTGGGAAAGGTATTTGACCTCGATAGCGGGGGATGTGGTGCCGGTGCAAAACGGCGTCAAAGGTTGGTCGAGCAGGCGGTTTCTCCATTGATGTCCGCACGGCATGTGACACTTACCATGCCGCCCTGCTCTGCCGCGGCGGCATGCGTCTGAACAATGACCCTCTAAGGAGTTCGATACCGATGAGTGACAACGCAAAGCATCTCGCAAAGAAGTGCGTCAAGGACGCGGGGCCGTGTCTCGCGTTGTGCCTTGCCGGCGCGGCGGTCGCGCTGCTGGCTGTTCTGGGGCCGTTCGACGTGCTCCGAAGTGCCGCCTCTCTGCACGTTTGCATGGCCCTTGCCGGCGCCATGATGACCGGCGGCGTGCTCGATCTGGTTATTTGGGTGCTTGACCCGTTTGGATGGAAGAACGAGGGGTAAGCCCTAAGGGATGGAAGGGCTGGAACGGTTGGCTTAGTGATCGTGCAGAATGTGGGCTAGCGACTTACAGGGAAGTGGTGATCCGATGACAGTCTATGTGACGGGCGATATTCACGGCGGCGTCGACATGCAAAAGCTGCGCGACTGGGAGCTTGGGGATAGCCTGACGAGCGACGACTATCTGATTGTCGCGGGCGACTTTGGCTTTCCGTGGGATTTCTCTGCCGAGGAATGCGCCGATATCGCTTGGCTGGAGTCGCGCCCCTATACGTTGCTGTTCGTCGACGGCAACCACGAACGTTTCGATCACTGGGCGGAGCGTCCCATGGAACTGTGGCACGGCGGTCTGACGCAGTGCCTGTCGGACACCTCGCCCATCCGACGCCTGACGCGCGGCGAGGTTTTTGAGCTCGACGGCTCAACGATCTTTACCATGGGCGGCGCCACGAGCGTGGATAAGGAATACCGCATTCCGTATTCCAGCTGGTGGCCGCAGGAGCTGCCGGACGAGCGCAACTTTGAGGAGGCGCGGGCAAAGCTCGAGAGCATGGGCTGGAAGGTCGACTACGTGATCACCCACACCTGCTCTACGCGCATGCTTTCGCCCACGCTTTATCCGGCACCCGGCTGGAATTGCCCCGCCATTGATCGGCTTACGGCATTTTTCGATGAGCTGGAAGATCGCTTGGACTTCAAGCGCTGGTACTACGGCCATTTTCATCGCGACGCCAACCCGGCCGAGCGCCATACCGTGCTCTACGACTGTATCGTTCGTCTGGGCGACGAACTCCAGCCCTGGGATGTTGCGTAGAGGCGGGGTGGCTGGCTACTTGACCGTTACAGTGATGTTTTCCCGATGCGTACGGATAACATCCCAGCTAAAGTGCTCGGCCAGCTGCTCGGTAGAGCGCGGCGTGGTGTCCGGCGCGATGCCTGTTTGCCCGGCGAGCCATCCCAACAGTGCCTCGGGTGTGCCAAAGCGGGTGCGGAGCTCGCCCAGGTCCAGATCGCGATCGCGCTTGGAAAGGCGGCGGCCGTCCGGTGACATGAGCAGCGGAATGTGCGCGTAGTGCGGCGTGGGCAGTCCCAGCAGATGTTGCAGATAGATCTGGCGCGGCGTGGAACCAAGCAGGTCGCATCCGCGTACGATCTCGGTGACGCCCATGGCAGCGTCGTCGACCACCACGGCCAGCTGATAGGCAAACACGCCGTCGCTGCGGCGCACCAAAAAGTCACCGCACTCGGTGGCGAGTGCTTCGCATTGGGCTCCGTACGTGCGGTCCACGAATTCGATCACGTCGCTGGCGAGGTCGTCGACGGTGGGCACGCGCAGGCGCGTGGCCGGAGCACGCAGGGCACTGCGGCGGGTGATTTCATCAGCAGAAAGACCTCTGCAGGCGCCGCGGTAGATGGGCGTGCCGTCGCTGGCGTGCGGCGCGCTCGCGGCGTGGAGTTCGGCACGCGTGCAAAAACAGGGATAGGTGAGGCCGGCGTCTTGCAGCTGGCGCAGGGCGTCCTCGTACAGATCCAGGCGATCGTGCTGGTAGTAGGGGCCTTCGTCCCACTCGAGCCCCAGCCAGGTCAGATCGTCAATCAGTTGAGCGGCAAGTTCCGGGCGCTTGCAGCGATCGTCCAGGTCCTCGATGCGCAGCACGATGCTGCCGCCCTGGCTGCGGGCCGAAAGCCACGAGCACAGGCAGCTGAACACGTTGCCCAGGTGCATGCGGCCCGAGGGCGACGGGGCGAAACGGCCCACGACGGGCGCGGGGGCGGAGGCGGGTGGCGTCGCTGGCGCGTCCGCGGCGGGCGTTGCTATGTTGCGTGTTTTGATATCCATGCGGACGAGTATAGCGCGGGGCTTGGCAGGGAAGGCGTTGCCGCGCTCACAAGTTGGCGGCGGTGCGCATTGCGCACGGTGGGTTTGCGGCTCAAGGTCTCGATCGCTGCGTACCGACTTAGCCTCACAAACGACAGAAACCCCGGCAGCTCTTCGCAACTGCCGGGGTTTCCGCGGAAAAGGGGGACATGATCCTCGAGCGAACGGCAAAGGGGCAAACCGTTTTCGCTCAACTGCTTTATGCCCCTCGGCTGGCGGCTCAATCAGCGCGTGCCGCACCCACACAAAGCCGCTACACCTGTGACAGAGCTGTGAAGTGGTATCTATTGCTGGCGCAGGCCATGCCAAGGAGTGTCCCAGATTGCCGGCAGATAAGGAACGTCCCCAGGTGCCGGCCGCGGGCGTGACTTTCGTCCCGTTTGATACTCCGCTGGCCTAGATGTTCGTCATGTGCGCCCGTAAACGTGGGACAATGGCGTTGCTGGTATCACAGACAAAGGATGTGCCTATGAACGCCCCCGTTGCCAAAACCTGTCGGCAGCGCCGCCTGTTTGCGCGATTTGCTTCCGTCTGCGCACTCGTCGCGCTTGCATTGCTGCTACTGCCCGCCGCTGCACACGCCGACGGTTATTCCATGACCCAAACCTATATCGGTGCCACGGTTGAGGCCGATGGATCGCTGACCGTTGTCGAGGGACGCCAGTTTGATTTCGATGACGACATCAACGGCGTGTTTTGGGAGATCAATACGGGTACCAACCAGCAGGGCGGCACGGCGGGCGTCGACGTGCTGAGTGTCGAGGAAGAGGACACCGCGTTTAACAAAGTCGATAGCGCGAACAAGGGCGATTCTGGCGTCTACACGGTCGAGCAGACCGGTGACGGCGTAAGGATTAAGGTGTTCAGCCCCCACGAGAGCGGCGACAGCGCGATCTATTACGTGAGCTACACCATGACCGGTGCGGTCATGAACTGGGCCGATACCGCCGAGCTCTACTGGAAGTTTGTGGGCGACGGCTGGTCTGCGGATTCCGATGACGTCGAGATGGAAGTGCGCTTCGCAAATGCCGCTGCCGGGACGGCGGCCGTCAAGGGCGATAACTTCCGCGCATGGGGCCACGGCCCGCTGACGGGCGATGTATCGCTCGATGCGGACGAACCCATGGTCACCTATACCATTCCCTGCGTACATCAGGGCGAATTCGCCGAGGCACGCATCGCCTTCCCTAGCGACTGGGTGCCGCAGCTTGCCGCTTCGGGCGAAGAGCGCATGTCAACGATCCTGAGCGAAGAGAAGGAATGGGCCGACGAAGCTAACGCCCGCCGCGCTCACGCTCGCATGATTGCCAATGCACTTGCCGTGCTAAGTGTTGTTGCGGCGGTGGTCTTTACCGGCACAATCGTTATGCTCAAGCTGCGCCGCCGCAAGCCCAAGCCGCTTTTCCAGGACGAATATTTCCGCGATGTGCCTTCGGCCGACCATCCCGCCGTGCTTTCGGCCCTCATGAGCTGGAACGAGGTGCCCGACCAGGCATATATCGCCACGCTCATGAAGCTCACTGACGACCGTGTGATCAAGCTGGAGCAGGCGACCGTGACCAAGGCCAAGAAGGGTCTGTTGGGGCGTGAAAAAGAAGAGCAGACGTATCGCGTGACGGTGAGTGATGCGGGCTGGAAGTCGGCCAAGGGCATTGACCACATGGTGCTCAAGGTCTTCTTTGCCGGTGCTAAGCCTGACGAGAACGGTGACCGTTCGCGCACGTTCGACGAGCTGCAGCACTACGTCAAGCAGCACGCTACACCCGTGGGTGATAAGCTCGAGGACTATCAGAACACCGTTAAGGGCAAGCTGGCCGATAGCGAGTACGTTGCCTCGGACGGCATTGTTGCAATGGTGTTTTGCCTGGTTCTTGGTATCCTGATTGCCTTTGTTCCCGTGGGATCCATTTTCTTTACCGATGGCGCACAGGCGAACATTACCGCCGCGGTTATCTCGGTGCCGATTGTGCTGGTGGGTATCGGCGTGGGCCTTACGTTCCGCCGCTTTACGCCGGAGGGCGCCGAGGTGGCGGCTCGCTGCAAGGCACTTAAGCATTGGCTCGAGGACTTCACGCGTCTAAAGGAAGCCGTCCCCGGCGATCTGGTGCTGTGGAACAAGCTGCTGGTGATGGGCGTTGCCCTGGGTGTTTCCAAGGAAGTGCTGCGTCAGCTTGCCGAGGCCGTGCCGCCCGAGGTGCGCGAGGCCGACGGCTTCTATGACAATTATCCCTGCTACTGGTGGTACTACCATCATTACGGTATCGAGTCTCCGCTCGATTCGTTCGATGACGTGTATCACGAGAGCATCCGTGAGCTGGCGTCGAGCTCCGACAGCTCGGGCGGCGGCGGAGGCGGCGGCTTCTCGGGCGGCGGAGGCGGCGGCGTCGGCGGAGGCGGCGGCGGAACGTTCTAGCGAGTTCTGATTTTTGGGATGGATCTTCTCCGGCGACTGCCGACGGATCCATCCCATTTTTATGCGCTACCTACGAAGACTGTCCCCAACGACTAGTCACTGGGGACGTTCCTAAATGACTAGGTATGGCTGCCGGGTTTAGGCTGTTAGGTCGAGTTCGTAGAGGAAGCTTTCGCGCGGCATGTCGTGACGGCGCTCTTCGCGGTTGGCGCGGTGCGTGGCCGTGCGCTTAAAGCCGTGCAGCTCGTAGAACTTCCACGAGCAGTTGGAGTCGGTGTACAGGTGCGCCCTCGTCGCTCCAAGCGAGGACAGGTGCGAGACGGCGGCATCGAGCAGAACCGTGCCAACGCCCAGGCCATGGACATCGCGATCCACGGCAAGCAGCGTGACCTCGTTGTCGTGCGGCAACGGGCTGCTCTCGAGCAGGCGGTTGTTGGTTCGGATGGTTGCGCGCACAAACGAGAGATACTCGGCGCACGCATCGGGCTCTAGCTCACGCATCTGCGATAGCAGCGCGCGTTCGGTATCCATCCAATGCTCGTTGATAGTGGTGCCGGAGCTCTGTCCCGCACGCGCGAGCGAAATGCCACGCGCCTGACCGTCGATTACGGCAACCTGTGAAAACGTCGACGACGAAAGGCAATAGGCGAGGTCGCACGCGGCCTCAAGGCGGTTGTACTCATCGTTATCCGAATTGTTATGCCAAAGCTGCTGCAGAATCAGCGCGATGGCGTCGAAGTCTTCGGTATCAAACGGTCGGTAGAGAACCCGCGAGACCATGGTGCCTCTTTCTTTTGCGGATGCATATCGAGCACAGTTCTACCACGCCATTGGCATCTAATTATGGTGCCCCTGTGTTCCATGAACTCACCGTGCCCGGTGCCATGCCCATCCCCTCCGCTCGCAAACTTTTTCTGCACATGCGCCCGTTGCGGGGTGCATCGATGCGCTCGATGCGCTACATTAAATCAGTATTTTCAATGCCGCTGCGCGAGCGCTGCAGATCGACGTATCACCGACTCACAGAGCACGGCGGCGTACCAGACAGGAGGACTGCATGGGATCTGATGTGAAGATCGCACGCGCGTTGATCTCGGTTACCGATAAGACGGGCGTCGTCGATTTCGCACGGACGCTGGTTGACGACTTTGGCGTCGAGATCATCTCTACGGGCGGCACGGCTCGTGCCATCGAGGACGCGGGCGTTCCCGTAACCCCCATCGAGGAGTTCACGGGCTATCCCGAGATGATGGACGGCCGCGTTAAGACCCTGCACCCCAAGGTTCATGGCGCGCTGCTGGCCCGCCGCGATTCCGAGCAGCACATGCAGGAGGCGGCTCAGCACGGCATTAAGCTGATCGACCTGGTCGTCGTCAACCTGTACGAGTTCGAGAAGACCGTCGCCAACCCCGAGGTCACCTTCGCGGACGCCATCGAGCACATCGACATCGGTGGCCCCTCCATGCTGCGCTCTGCCGCCAAGAACGCCACGAGCGTTACCGTCATTTCCGATCCGGCCGACTATGATGCCGTCCTGGCCGAGATGCACGAGACCGGTGGCTGCACCACGCTTTCCACCCGTCGTCGCCTGCAGGTGAAGGTCTACCAGACCACCGCCGCCTACGACACGGCCATCTCCCGTTGGCTTGCCGCCCAGGCAAGCGACGTGGCGGACACCTCTGCCAAGCTCGAGATTTCGCTGGAGAAGGTCGACGACCTGCGCTATGGCGAGAACCCGCAGCAGAAAGCCACAGTCTATCGCTTTGCCGAGGGCTGCGAGAACACCGCGAGCTCGCAGTTCCCGCTCGTGGGCTCCAAGCAGATCCAGGGCAAGCCGCTCAGCTACAACAACTATCTGGATGCCGACGCCGCCTGGAACCTGGTCCGCGAGTTCGACGAGCCGGCCTGCGTAATCCTCAAGCACCAGAACCCCTGCGGTTCCGCCGTTGCCGAGGACATCACGGCTGCCTACGACCGCGCTTTTGCCTGCGATCCCAAGAGCGCCTTCGGCGGCATCATCGCCTGCAACCGCGAGGTTCCCTTTGATCTGGTTGAGCACTTTGCCGATCAGAACAAGCAGTTCGTCGAGGTCATCATCGCCCCGAGCTACACCGCCGAGGCGCTCGAGCGCATGGCCAAGCGCCCCAACCTGCGCGTGTTGGCGACCGGCGGCGTGGACCACGGCGCTCAGGTGGAGCTGCGCTCCGTCGACGGCGGCATGCTGGTGCAGGAAGTCGACCACGTGACCGAGGACCCCGCGACCTTTACGTTCCCCACCGACCGCAAGCCCACCGACGCCGAGATGGCCGAGCTCGAGTTTGCCTGGAAGGTCTGCAAGGGCGTCAAGTCCAACGCCATCCTGGTCTCCAAGGGCAAGGCCGGCATTGGCATGGGCCCGGGTCAGCCTAACCGCGTTGACTCTGCGCTACTTGCCTGCGAGCGCGCCGAGGACTTCTGCGAGCGCGAGGGCGTGGAGAAGGGCGGCTTTGCCTGTGCAAGCGACGCGTTCTTCCCGTTCCGCGACAACGTCGACGTGCTTGCTGCACACGGCGTGACCTGCATCATCCAGCCCGGCGGCTCCAAGCGCGACGACGAAAGCATCCAGGCCTGCAACGAGCACAATATTGCTATGGTCTTTACCGGCGCCCGCCACTTCCGCCACTAAGTTCCGCCTTGGGACAAAATAATCTCCGCAAAAGACGGCTGCTCCGTTTGGAGGGCCGTCTTTTTGGTATAAGAGGACGGAATGACTAACACGAAAGGTATGACCATGCCCCAGATTGATGATGCCGAGCTGTTTGGCAATGCCGAGGATCAGCGTGCGTACGAGGACTTTTGCGCCAATCAGGAGGCGGTCGAGAAGTTTACGCTCGACAAGCCCGCGCTTATCTGCCGTTGGCGCATGTCCAATAAAAAGGTGCCCATGCTCAACCGCCACATTCGCGCACTGTCCGAGCGCCTGGTGCAGGGCGAGCCGCTTACCCATAACATGCTCAGCTGGGCCAAACAGCACGTTGAGTGGTCGCTTGCCGAGGGCGATTACACTGCGCACGACGGCGTACTCATGCTGGTGATCGACATCAACGGCAACGCCGCCATGACGGTGGGGGAGTACGAGC
>CAJMRD010000008.1 GCA_905215725.1 uncultured bacterium
GGCGCGACCAGAAGGTCAGCGCCCTTTCGTTTCACGTCACCTTGTCTCAAATGCGGCTCGCTCGCTGTCGTTGCCAAAACATCGGCGCTTCCGTTGTTGGCACTTGGGGACGTTCCTTTTGTGGCACTTGGGGACGTTCCTTTTGTGCCGGCACTTTGGGACACTCCTTGCCATTGGTGCAAAGTAACCTGCCCCCATTGCGCTGAGCGGCGTGTGCCGTTAAGCGGAGAGGCGTATTGTTGACCCATCGTTTGGGCATACAATGGCTATTGGTCTGCTGCGGTGAAGGTCTGTCCGCTCCGCAGCTTTTTTCTACGGTTAAAGGAGTATGTATGTCCGTTGAGGTCATGAGGTCTGTGATCGAGGCCGCCGAGGGCCGCGTGCCCGTCGACACGCTGTTTATCAATGCGCAGATTGTCGACGTGTATGGCCAGCGTGTGGCGCCCGGCAGCGTTGCCGTCAAGGACGGTGTGATCGTCGGCGTGCTCTACGATGGTCGCGACGATGCCGCTGGCACCTACGAGGCAACTGAGGTCATCGACTGCCAGGGTCGCTATCTCGCTCCCGGTTTTATTGACGGGCATCTGCATATCGAGTCTTCGAACATCCGTCCCGCCGAGTATGCTCGCATGGCCGCGACGCGCGGTACTACCACCGCCATTGCCGACAGCCACGAGATTGCCAATGTTGCCGGTCTCGACGGCTTGCGCTTTATGATCGAGGATGGTCGCCGCGCGCCCATCTCCATCAAGTACATGATGCCTTCGTGCGTGCCCGCGCTGCCCGACGAGCAGGCGGGCGCTGTGATTACCGCTGCTGACATGCAGGCGTTTTTTGCCGAGCATCCGGGCGACGTTTTTGGCCTGGGCGAGATGATGAACCTGCCGGGCGTCTTTATGGCCGACCCCGAGACCTGTGCTCGCATCGATGCTGCCAACCAGACGCCGTCCAAGCAGGTTGACGGCCACGCGCCGCTCGTTGCCGGTAAGGACCTCAATGCCTATGCCGCAGCGGGCATTATCGCCGACCACGAGTCGACGATTCCCGAGGAGGCACTCGACAAGCTATCTCGCGGCATGTATGTGATGCTGCGTGAAGGCACGTGCAGCCATGACCTGGCCAATCTATCGCCGATGCTGCTGGAGAATCCCGCGCGCGCCCGCCGCTGCTGCTTTGCGACCGACGACCGCGCTCCCTCCGATGCTCTTTCGACCGGCATGATCGACAATGCCTGCCGCGTGGCCATCGAGGTCGGCGTCGACCCGGTGGTCGCCATCTCCATGGCGTCCCTTTTCACGGCTGAGGCATTTGGCCTGGACCACGGCTGCCGCGACCCGCACGAGCTCCGCGGTGCGATTGCCCCGGGCAAGCGTGCCGACCTGCTGGTGCTCAATGACCTGACGTTTGCCACGGCTCCGCATCGCGTGTATGCCGCCGGTGCCCTGGTGGCGCAGGATGGCACCTTTGTGGGCGAGGTCGCGCCCGAGACGGCCGAGGTCGCAGCCCTTGCCGATGAGCTGCGCGCTTCCGTTAAGCTGCCGAAGCTTTCGCTCGACGTGTTCGACTATGCCTTTAAGCCGGGCGAGGCCGTGATTGACGTGGTGTCGGGCAAGGCCATCACGGGCATGGTTCGTCCCGAGACTGACGAGGACTTGCGCCGCATTATGCTGATCGAGCGCCATGGCCGTGGCGTGTCGCTGCAGGCCGAGGGCGCCGATGGCGACGGCCCCGCTGGCCTGGGCCTGGTCGGCAAGCATATCGGTCGCGGCTGGGTGCGCGGTTTCACCATCACCGGTGGTGCCATTGCCTCCACGATCGGCCACGACTCGCACAACGTGTGCGTGGTGGGCGATAACGCTGCCGATATGATGGCTGCCGTTGAGGCCGTGGGCCAGGGTGGTCACGTGCTGGTGCGTAACGGCGAGGTCGTGGCGCGCATTCCGCTGGCGCTCGGTGGCCTGATGAGCGAAGGCACGGCCGAGGACGTTGCCGCGCAGCACGACGACTTTATGGTCAAGGCGCGCGCCATGGGTATTGAGCCGCCGCTCGACCCCATCATGGGCATCATCTTCCTGCCCCTGCCGGTCATCCCGACGCTCCGCATCCGCCCCGAGGGCATGTTCGACGTCACAACCTTCACCTACGCCGACTAGTCATCGGGGACGTTCTTAAACGACTAGTCGTTGGGGATACTCTTTGGCGGGCCGCCTGACGTCGCGACCGTGGGGCCTCTGGCATGTGTGAGCTATTTGCCAGGTCCTTGTAACGTTTACGCCCGCGGAGTCTTATTTGAGCTCCCTTTGGGTACGTTGGAATCGGATACACGTTCGATTCCAACAAGTCCGAAGGGAGCTTTTCTATGTTTAAACTGATTGCATCCGATATGGACGGCACACTGCTTGACGAAAACGGCCAGGTGCCTCCCGAGACCTACGAACTGATTCTGGCGCTACACGAGCATGGCGTGCATTTCGCCGCATCGTCAGGTCGTCGCTACGATCGCCTGTGCGAGTTCTTTGCGCCCGTTCGCGACAAGATGGACTTTGTCGCCGCTAACGGCGCCCAGGTCTATGCCGACGGTAAGATGGTAGACCGTGAGGTGTATTCCCACCTGGCGATTCGAAGGCTCGCCCAAGCCGTCAGGACGTTTCCCAATCTGCATCTTGCGCTCTTTGACCGAACCAAGTCCTTCCTGCTCGATGACGAGTGCAAGTTCGTGCGTGAGGTCGATAAGGACCTTCCCAATGCCGAGCGCATTTGGGAGCTGCCCGATCCCAGCGTAAATATCATCAAAGCGAGTATCTTTTGCGACGACAGTGCGGTTATGGACAGTGCGTACGTGCTACAGCGCGAACTTGGTCAGCTCTTTACTTTTGCGCCTTCGGGCAACGCGTGGATTGATGCCATGCAGCCCGGTGTGTCGAAGGCCTCGGGTATCGCGCAGCTCGCGGAGCATTACGGCATTGGTCGCGACGAGGTCATGGCGTTTGGCGACTCGATGAACGACTACGAGATCATTCGCTTTGTCGGTACGGGCTGCGCGATGGAAAACGCGCGCCCCGCGCTCAAGGCCGTTGCCGATCGCGTGGTGGGTCGTAACCGCGACCACGCCGTCCAGCAGGAGCTCCGCCGTGTGCTGGAGAGTCTCGCTTAATCCGGCAGATGGGGACGTTCCTTTTCTGCCGGCAGTGGGGGACAGTCCTTGCAGCTTTTTGCGAAGAGTGTCCCCAACGACTAGTCGTTTAAGAACGTCCCCAATGACTAGGCGAGGGCGTCCATGATGGTGCGGGCGACACCGTCGTGGTCGTTGTCGTATTCGGTGATGGCGTCGGCGGCCTCGCGATCTTCGGGCTCGGCGTTGATCATGGCCATGCCATGGCCCGCTGCCTGCAGCATGGGGATGTCGTTGATGTTGTCACCGAACGCCCAGGCGTCGGCGAGACGCTCGCCCAGGTGCTCGCATAGCCACGTGAGGGCCGTTCCCTTGGTGGCGCCCTCGCCCATGACCTCGATATTCATGGCGTACGAACGCGTGACCTCAATGCCTCCGAGCGTGTCGAGCTCCGCCGCGATGGCGTCGCGATCGGCCGGGTCGTGCCAGTACATGGCGATGCGTTCGAGCGTCTCGACCTCGTCGATCTTGCTGTCGATATCCATGTCGATCGGTGTTCGTGTGCGCTTGAGCGAAGCTGCGATGTGGGGGTCGCCGCCGCAGAACTCATCCAGGCGCGTGTAGAGCGAGCGGGGGAGGAAGCACTGCCCGTCCGCGAAGATATCGAAGGTCACATCGTGGCCGGCGGCGATGCGGCGGATGCGATGGGCAATGCCGCAATCGAGCGGTCGGCTCAAGATGCGCGTGGCGCGCGAGGCGTCGGTGGGCACATCGTCGTCGAGCTGCCAGACGCTGGCGCCATTGGCGCAGACGGCATAGTGCACGGCGGGATGGGCGAGGATGGGCTCAAAGATGCCCGACAGCGGACGTCCCGTGCAGGGCACAAATTCAATCCCGCGTCGAGCGAGCTCGTCGAGCATCGCCCAGGTGGCATCGCTCATCTGCTTATCGCTCGTCAACAGCGTTCCATCCATATCGGAAAACACAATCATTTGATGCAGCCCTTTCTGCTGGCATAAAAAGCGTGGCCGAGGGCGGTGATGCCCTGGCCACGCTCGGGTTCTATAACGGTCCGCGTCCTAGCGGTCGGCGAGCGGCTTGTATTCCAGCGGCTCGATCACCGGACGGTATGCCGGGCGGATGATGCGATGCGCGCAGAAGAGCTCTTCCATGCGGTGTGCCGACCAGCCGGCCATGCGGGCGACGGCGAAAAGCGGCGTAAAGAGCGTCTCGGGCACGCCGAGCATCTTGTAGATAAAGCCTGTGTACAGGTCGATGTTGGCGCAGATAGGCTTGGTCATGCCGTGGTCGCGCATCACCTGCGGTGCCAGGCGCTCGATGCGCTCGATGAGTGCGAACTCTTCGCCCAAGTCCTTCTTGGCTGCCAGTGAGCGCGCGTAACGGCGGCAGACCTCGGCGCGCGGGTCGCTGAGCGTATAGACGGCGTGGCCCATGCCGTAGATGAGGCCCGTGCCGTCGAAGGCCTGCTTGTCGAGGATCTTGCCCAGGTAGGCCGCGACCTCGTCCTCGTCCTCCCAGTTGGAGACATGCGCGCGGATGTCCTCGTGCATAGACACGACCTTGGCATTGGCACCGCCGTGGCGCGGGCCCTTGAGCGAGCCGATAGCCGCGGCGTAGGCGGAATACGGGTCGGTGGCCGAAGAGGACAGCACGCGGCAAGCGAAGGTGGAGTTGTTGCCGCCGCCGTGCTCGGCATGCAGCATGAGCATAACGTCGAGCAGCATCGCCTCATCGCGGGTGAACGCCATGCCGCCGCGCAGGACCTGTAGGATGGTCTCGGCGGTGGAGAGACCGGGCGTGGGGTGCGGCACGTGAACCTCGGAGCCGCGAAGCTTGGCGATCGAGGCCATGTGTGCGAAGGCGGCGATGCGCGGGAGACGTGCGAGCATGGAAATGGCGACGTCGATTTCGTGCTCGGGCGTGATCACGTCTGGTTCGGCATCGAAGGCGTAGAGCAGCAGCACGGCGCGCTGGAGCACGTTCATGATGCTCGACGACACCGTGGTCATGGGGAACTCTTTGACGTACTCGTCGCTCAGATGTCTAAAGGCACCTAGGCGCTCGCAGAAGCCGTCGAGCTCTTCCTTGTTGGGTAGCGAACCCGTGATAAGCAGATAGGCGACTTCTTCGTAGCCGTAGCGATTCTCGGCCTGGGCATTGTTGACCAGATCCTCGATGCTGTAGCCGCGAAGCGTGAGCTTGCCCTGATCGGGCACGACCTTTCCGTCGACCTTGTTGTAGCCGTGCACATCCGAGATACGAGTGAGGCCCGCGACCACGCCCGAGCCGTCGGCATTGCGCAGGCCGCGCTTGACATTGTGCTCGACAAACAGGCCCTCGTCATAAGGGTCGGTCGGCAGGCCGTGGTAGAGGTTTTCGCTCTCAGACGAAATCTGGCGACTTGCTTCGTAATCCAGAACAAGGCGGCTCAAGTGGTCATCGAAGCGGTAATAGATTTTCTTGGCGTCGTAGGCCATGCGCGCTCCTCTCCGGGCCGCATCGGGGTGACTTGCATGGGCATGCGCGCGTCAGGCTATCCCCAGCGGCTTGTTCGCTACAGGCGGTACATAAAGTTAAAGACGTCCTCGCGCTGGATGGACACGTTGACGCCCGAAAGCTCGCCAGCCTCGGCTAGCGCCTTCTGCAGCTCGGCGAAGTCGAGCTTGGACTCGGCGGTGTCGGCCAGCATGGTCATGGTGAAGATGTCCTCGATAATGGACTGCGTAATGTCGCGGATGTCGACGTTGGCCTCGCCCAGAACACGGGTGACGCCGGCGACGATACCGGGGCGGTTCTTGCCAAGGACGGTGATGACGATGCGGGAGGACGAGATCTCGGCCATGGGAAACCCTTTCGCGTGGTTGCGGCGCGCGCGGGGCGCTCCGCTACGGTACAGTGTTCATCATTGTACCTGTCTGGCGCAAAAAAGGCGCGCTCGCTGCGGCGTTACATGCCTGCAACATGAGCGAAGGGGCGACAGGGTGCGTGTCCGCTGCGGTTGGCCACGCCGCGTTGCACAAAGACCGTGAACCTTTTGTGGGACACGCTGCGCCGTGGTACCATAGCCGAGTTTGTTGTCTTGGTCGGAAACCAAGACGCCTTATGCGCTGATCGGTAACCAGCGCCTGACCAATAAGGAGTCCTACCATGAAGCAGGGTATCCATCCCCAGTATGTCGAGTGCACGGTGACGTGCTCCTGCGGCAACACCTTCAAGACGCACGCTACCGTGTCCGAGATGAAGGTCGAGCTTTGCAACGAGTGCCACCCGTTCTACACCGGCCAGCAGAAGTTCGTCGACACCGGTGGACGCGTCCAGCGCTTCGCCGACAAGTTCGGTGGCGCCGCTGCCGCCCAGCTCAAGAAGGCTGAGGAGGCCAAGGCTGCCAAGGCCGCCAAGGCTGCTGAGGCCGAGGCTGCTCGCAAGGCCGCCGCTGAGGCTAAGGCTGCCGAGAAGGCTAAGCGTGCCGCTAAGTTCGCCGAGGAGGCTGCCAAGCAGGCCGCCGAGGCTCCCGCAGAGGCTCCCGTCGAGGAGGCCGCTGCCGAGGCCGAGACCACCGAGGCCGCTGAGTAAATAGCTCGCCGCGGAATCGCTCGCATTCATGGCATAAGGGCCGTGCATCCATTTGGGTGCGCGGCCCTTTTCCTTTATTGGTGCAAGCTAACCCGTCCCCATTGCACCAGATTGGTGCGAAGGGGACGGGTTCGTTTGCACCAAATGGCAGAGATACAGCGTTTTCCCAGATAAAAACTGCCAAAATAAACCAGTCCCCTTTTGGCAGGTTGGTCGTAGTTATTACGTGGCGGTCGAGGTCGACCGTATAGGCCGCGCCTTGTTTGGCTAAAGTACAATCATCTGTGTTTAACTCGCCCGCAGCTGCACGGCGTGGGCGATGGTCAAAAAGGAAAACCACATGGGATTCATGTCAAAGCTGCTGTCCTTTGGATCCGATAAGGACCTTAAGCGCTACTACAAGATCGTCGACAAGATCAACGGTCTTGAGCCCCAGTTTGAGAAGATGACCGAGGAGGAGCTCCGCGCCCAGACCGATAAGTTCCGCGAGCGTTACGCCAACGGCGAGTCGCTCGACGACATGCTTCCCGAGGCCTTTGCCACCGTGCGTGAGGCTTCCAAGCGTACCATGGGTATGCGCCACTTTGACGTGCAGCTCATTGGCGCCATGGCACTGCACGAGGGCCACATTGCCGAGATGAAGACTGGCGAAGGTAAGACGCTCGTCTCCACCTTGGCCGGCTATCTCAACGCTATTGCCGGCAAAGGCGTACATGTCGTTACCGTCAACGATTACCTGGCAAAGCGCGACTCCGAGTGGATGGGCCGCATCTATAAGTACCTGGGCATGACCGTCGGTCTGCTCCAGAACAACATGCCGCTCGAGCTCAAGCGCCCGGCCTACCAGGCCGACGTCACCTACGGTACCAACTCCGAGTTCGGCTTTGATTACCTGCGCGACAACATGGTTACCCGTCCCGAGCAGCGCGTGCAGCGCGGCCACAACTACGCCATCGTCGACGAGGTCGACTCCATCCTGATCGATGAGGCCAGGACGCCGCTGATCATCTCGGGCGCTGGCACCAAGTCCGCCAGTACCTACAAGGACTTCGCGCGTGCCGTGCGTGGCCTTGAGCGCGGCGAGGACGTGTCGCACGACATGCTCACCGCCACCGAGGACGTCGAGCCCACGGGCGACTACGTCATGGACGAGGCCAAGCACACCATCGCCGCCACCGAGCGCGGTCTTAAGAAGATCGAGCGCCGCCTGGGTATCGATGACATCTATGCCGATCTCTCCGGCCAGCTGGTCAACCACCTGCAGCAGGCGCTGAAGGCCCAGTACATGTTCCACCGCGACAAGCAGTACGTGGTCACCAACGGCGAGGTCAAGATCGTCGACGAGTTCACCGGTCGTATCATGGAGGGCCGCCGCTATTCTGAGGGCCTGCACCAGGCCATCGAGGCCAAAGAGGGCGTGCTCGTACGCGAGGAGAACCAGACACTCGCCACCATCACCCTGCAGAACTACTTCCGTCTGTATGACAAGCTCTCTGGCATGACCGGCACGGCACTTACCGAGGATGCCGAGTTCCGCGAGATCTACAAGCTGCCCGTCGAGGTCATCCCCTCCAACAAGCCCGTGCAGCGCGTGGACCACGAGGACCTGGTGTACCGCACCATTCAGGCCAAGTACAACGCCGTCGCCGACGATGTCGAGCGACGTCACGCCAAGGGCCAGCCGGTCCTGGTGGGCACCGTCTCCATCGAGAGCTCCGAGAAGCTGTCCGCCGCCCTTACCAAGCGCGGCATCGCACACGAGGTCCTCAACGCCAAGCACCATGAACGCGAGGCCCACATTGTTGCCCAGGCCGGACGTTACGGCGCCGTGACCATCGCCACCAACATGGCCGGTCGTGGTACCGACATCCTGCTGGGCGGCAACCCCGACGAGCTGGTGCGCGAGCGCCTGGAGTACGAGGGCCTGACCATGGAGGACGTGACGCCCGAGCAGCTCGAGCAGTTTAACGCCGAAGCCAAGGAGACCTGCAAGGCCGAACGCGAGCGCGTGCTTGCCGCCGGCGGCCTGACCGTTATCGGCACCGAGCGCCATGAGTCCCGTCGTATCGACAACCAGCTGCGCGGCCGCTCCGGTCGTCAGGGCGATCCGGGCGAGACCCAGTTCTACCTGTCGCTCGAGGACGACCTCATGCGCCTGTTCGGCGGCGACAAGATGGACCGCGTCTCCAAGATGATGGTCACGGCCGACATGGGCGACGACATGCCCATTCAGCACAAGATCATCTCCAAGGCCGTCGAGAGCGCCCAGCACAAGGTCGAGAGCATCAACTTCTCCATGCGTAAGAGCGTCCTTGAGTACGACGACGTCATGAACAAGCAGCGCCAGGTCATCTACGCCGAGCGCAATAAGATTCTGGACGGCAAGGACCTGACCGACCACATCACCGAGGTCATGCACGATACCGTGTACCGCTGCGTGCAGGAGTTCTGCACCAAGGACAGCCACGAGGGCGAGCGCGACCTGGAGGGCCTGCGCAAGTGGGTTGTGGAGCTCACCGGCCACATCGATACGCCGAAGTTCCCCGACGAGGACTTTGAAGCCCTGGCTGCCGATGTCTTGGCCTATGTTGAGAAGTGCTACAACATGAAGGCCGAGCGCTTGGGCGAGGACCTGATGCGCGAGCTCAACACCCAGGTCATGCTGCGCGTCATCGATACCCGCTGGATGAACTACCTGCAGGAGATGGACTACCTCAAGACCGGCATCGGCCTGCGCGGCTTTGGCCAGCGCGACCCGCTGGTTGAGTACAAGACCGAGGCCTACGGCGCGTTCCAGATACTCGTCGATACCATGTATGAGGATTACCTGCGCACGGTTCTGCGCATCGAGATCAAGGCTGCCCCGCGTGCCGTGGAGCACAAGGAGGAGCCCGCGCTCGAGGGTGCGCGCTTCTCCGGTCCTGCCGAGGTCGATGGTGACAACGGCGATTCGGTGCTGCGCAAGCAGGCGCAGGTGCAGGCCCGCACGGCTGTCCAGGGTGGTCCGGCTGCCGTCAACAACGGTGGCAAGGTGACCACCTATCGCAAGTCCGAGAGCGACGATCCGTACGTCAACGTGGGCCGCAACGACCCGTGCCCCTGCGGTAGCGGCAAGAAGTTTAAGTACTGCCACGGCAGGAATCGTTAATGGCTGAGGCTTTAGAGGTAACGCCCGCCGAGCTGGACGCGTTCGCGGACCGGCTCGGTGAGGTCGAGTCGTATCTCCACCTGGACGAAAAGCGCACGCGCGTGACCGAGCTCGAGGCCAAAAGTGTTGCCCCTGGCTTTTGGGATGACGCCGACGCCGCCCGTGCCACCATGGAGGAGATCGCGCGTACCAAGGAAGATATCGCTGCCGTGGACACCGCGCGCGGCGAGCTTTCCGATGCCCGCGCTGCGCTGGAGCTTGCCGAGGAGATGGGGGATGACCCCGACGCCGTCGCCCTTCGCGAGGAGGCTACAGCCACGGCTGAGCGCCTGGCCCGGGCCATCGATGAGCTTGAGCTTTCGAGCTGGTTTACCGGTGAGTTCGATCACGGCGATGCCATTGTGACCATCAAGCCCGGACAGGGTGGTCTGGAGGCCCAGGACTGGACCTTCATGCTCTTTAAGATGTACATGAAGTACTGCCAGCGTCGCGGCTGGAAGGTCACCATCAACGACTGTCCCGCGGCCGAGGTCATCGGCATTGACCGCGCGACATTTACCGTCGAGGGCAAGGACGCATTTGGCATGCTGCGCGCCGAAGCTGGCGTCCACCGCTTGGTGCGCATTAGCCCCACCGACGACAAGAAGCGCCGCCAGACCACGTTTGCCGGCGTCGAGGTCATCCCCGTGCTACCCGATGATATCGACATCGAGATCAGCCCCGATGACATCCGCGTGGACGTGTACCACGCGAGCGGCCCGGGCGGTCAGGGCGTCAACACCACCGACTCCGCCGTGCGCGTGACGCATTTCCCCAGCGGCATTGTGGTCACCTGCCAAAACGAGCGCAGCCAGATCCAGAACAAGGCCGCGTGCATGCAGATCCTCAAGGCTCGCCTGTACGAGATTGAGCTCGAGAAGCGTGCCGAGGCGCTCGATGAGATTCGCGGACCCAAGACCACGATTGGTTTTGGCAACCAGATCCGCAGCTACGTGCTCTACCCGTACCAGATGGTCAAGGACCTACGCACGGGCGTGGAGACCAGCAACGTCGAGGCAGTTCTTGACGATGGCGACCTGGACCCGTTTGTTATTGGCTACCATCGCTGGGCTACCGGCAACGCCGATGCAGAAGGCTCGGAGGTCTAAACCATCGGGTGGCTTCAAGCCGATGCCAAGCCCAACGGTTGGACGGGTTTGTATCCAGAATAAACCCTGCGCAGGGGTGGTTTTTGTCCGGCGAATCGGTAGAATCGAATACAAGAAGAAGTTCAAAGCGCATCCGATGGGGTGCGCTTTTTTGAGGGAGGCAGCATGGCATATCGTCTGGACATCAAGCGCATTCTTTCGATGAACTTCTTTCACGACCTGCCCCAGATCATGTTGGGGTGTGCCTTGGCCGCTATTGCGACCGACCTGTTTTTGATTCCCAACGGCCTTGCTGCCGGTGGCGTTACGGGCCTTGCCACCATTATCCAGGCGGTCGGCGCATCGCGTGGCCTATCGCTTCCCGTTGGTATTCAGACGATCGTGATGAACGCCTTGCTGTTGCTGGTCGTTATGCGCGAGGGCGGCATGTTCTACGTGGTGCAGACCGCGACGGGCTTTGTGCTGCTGGGCTTCTTTACCGATCTGTTCGCCCCGTTTGTAGCACCTCTGGCGGATGCGGACCTGATGCTCCCTGCCATGTGGGGCGGCATTATTACGGGCATCGGTTACGGCATGGTGTTGCGCGCCGGTGCCAACACCGGCGGCTCGGACACGATTGGCCAAATCATCTCGCGTAATACCTCACTGCCCGTGGGCTCGACCGTCATGGCGATCGATGTTGCCGTATGCGCGTTGTCGGCTCCGGTCTTTTCAATCGAAAACGCACTGTATGCAGGTCTTTCGATGGTCATTAGCGGCTACGTGATCGATGCCGTGGTCGATGGTGGCAACAAACGCCGTATGGTACTCATCATCTCGGACAAGTTCCCTGATATCGCTGCCGATATCATGTATGGCCTGGGTCGTGGTTGTACCAAGTTTAAGGCGACTGGCATGTATTCGGGTGCCGAGAAGCCGGTGATTATGGTCATCGTGAGCCGTCGAGAGCTCAATACCCTCAAGACGATCGTGCGCGAGCGCGATCCTCACGCCATTGTGACGGTCGCTGACGTTACGGAAGCCTTCGGCGAGGGATTCAAGGACATTAGCGCGTAGGGTCGACCGCGTTCCATCCAAAAGACGTTCACATTGATAAACCGTTTCATCAGCGGTTCTGCCTGCTAAATTGTTCAAATAATGATAAAAACTCTGGTAAAGCCATCAGTTTCCAGCATAATGAATGACGTACGTGCATTGCGGCTGTGTTGGGATTACCTTCGGTGCCGTGCGCATTTTGTCTAATGAGGATGAAAGGAAGGCACAATGAGCGACGAAGAGCTCAAAAAGGTTGCCAACGAGGTAAGGAAGGGCATCGTCACCGGCGTGCACGCTGCCAAGTCCGGCCATCCGGGCGGTTCGCTCGGCGCTGCCGACATCATGACCTATCTGTACTTTGAGGAAATGAACGTCGACCCGGCCGATCCCCGCAAGGCCGACCGCGATCGCTTTGTGCTCTCCAAGGGCCACTGCGCTCCGGGCCTGTACGCCGTGCTCGCCGAGCGCGGGTTCTTCCCCAAAGAGGACCTCAAGACGCTGCGCCATATCGGCAGCCACCTGCAGGGTCACCCCAACATGAACGACACCCCGGGCGTCGACATGTCCACCGGTTCGCTCGGTCAGGGCATCTCCGCCGCCGTGGGCATGGCGGTTGCCGCCAAGCACTGGGGCGATACTTACCGCACGTACGCCCTGCTGGGCGATGGCGAGAGCGAGGAGGGCCAGGTCTGGGAGGCCGCCATGTTTGCCGGCAACCAGCAGCTCGATAACCTCTGCGTGATCGTCGACCACAACGGCCTGCAGATCGACGGCCCCGTCGAGGAGGTCAACGACCCCATGCCGCTCGCCGACAAGTTCCGCGCCTTTAAGTTCCACGTGGTGGAGCTCGCCGACGGCAACGACTTCGACCAGATCCGCGCCGCCTTTGCCGAGGCTCGCGCCACCAAGGGGCAGCCGACCGCCATTATCGCCGAGACCATGAAGGGCAAGGGCGTCTCCTTTATGGAGAACCAGGTGGGTTGGCACGGTAAGGCCCCCAACGATGAACAGTTTGAGCAGGCCATGGCAGAGCTCACGGCCGCCGGAGAGGAGCTCTAGGATGGCAGACGTCAAGAAAATCGCCACGCGCGTAAGCTACGGCGAGGCCCTCGTCGAGCTCGCCAACGAGCACGATGACTTTGTGGTCCTCGACGCCGACCTGGCCGCCGCCACGCAGACCGGCAAGTTCAAGGCAGCCTGCCCCGACCGCTTCTTCGATGTGGGCATCGCCGAGAGCAACCTGATGGGCGTCGCCGCCGGTATCGCGACCACCGGTCGTGTTGCCTTCGCGAGTACCTTTGCCATGTTCGCTGCCGGTCGCGCCTTTGAGCAGGTTCGTAACTCCATCGGCTACCCGCACCTCAACGTTAAGATCGGTGCCACGCACGCCGGTATCTCGGTGGGCGAGGACGGCGCCACGCACCAGTGCTGCGAGGATATCGCCCTGATGCGCGTCATCCCTGGCATGACCGTGATTGTTCCCGCCGACGACGTCGAGGCCCGCGCCGTGACGCGCGCCGCCTACGAGTGCAACGGCCCCGTGTACATGCGCTTTGCCCGTCTGGCCTCGCCGGTTATCAACGACCCCGAGACCTACAAGTTCGAGTTGGGCAAGGGTATTGTCATGCGCGAGGGCGCCGATGTGACCATCATCGCCTGCGGCCTGATGGTCGGCGAGGCCCTCGAGGCCGCCGAGCAGCTCGCTGCCGAGGGCATCGACGCCGAGGTCATCAACATGCACACCATCAAGCCCATCGATGCCGACCTGATCGTCAAGAGCGCCACCAAGACCGGTCACGTCGTGACCGTCGAGGAGCACTCCGTGATCGGTGGCCTGGGCAGCGCCGTTGCCGATGTCCTGTGCGAGCAGTGCCCGACGCCGCTTAAGAAGATTGGCGTCAACGACACCTTCGGCGAGTCCGGCCCGGGTGCCGAGCTCCTGCACAAGTACGGCCTGGACGCCGCCAACATCGTGGCGACCACCAAGGAGTTCTTGGCATAAGGCAAGGCGGATCTCAAGGACTGCTTCGCCAGAACTATAAAACTGTTTCGCCAGTACTATGGAAACCCGGCAGGGGCGCTCTCTTGGAGAGCGCCCCTGTTTCAGTTGCGGTGAAATAAGGACTGTTTTGCCAGCTTAAAGGCTCAACAGTCCCTATTTCACCGCAACTTTCGAAGGCGTTCTCGCTTTTGCTGGCGGCGGCACGACGATTGATTGCTGCCTGGCACAGTGCGGCAACATCGGGGGCGTCGTCGCCTTTATATGCCATGGCGAGTAGGGCGGCATCATAGATTTCGTCGTTGGTCATATCGCCGGCATCGATGGGGCAGAAGGTGAGTATCGAATCCTGCTCAGCGAGCTCGGCGAGATTGATTGTTTCGCCTGCGGCAAAGACATCGTCGAGGACGAGCGTCGCGCTCGTACAGGGAATTTGATAAATCTTGCCATCGGTGGCGATAGGGGAACCTGCCGCCTCGAGCGTGTACACACCTTGAATGAGGCTGATACCGGAACCGTCGGAGGCGACGAACTCAACCTTGTCGACCGTTATCCCGTCGACGGTCTTGCCCGTAATGTGTATCGGGACGCGTGAGGCCCCGCTATCGGTATCCCAACCTGCGGCAGAGATGTTGGGCACAATAGCATGCTCCGAATGAGCCGATATAAAACAAGACAATGCTTGCCGCAGATGAAGACCCAAACAACTGCCGCCGACAATGGCAATTGCCAACATGCAGGTAAGAACAACCGCAATGTGATTCCGAGGCTTTACCCGAATTGCAGAATTAGTCGACATGCCATGGATGGTAACCCCACATGTTGTGCAATACCTCACGCCATTGCGCAACTCAGTACCACAATAAGGACAATTCATACCAGCCCCCACAGCCATAGACGTTCCAATCGAGGCCAATGTAAAGCGATTATTCAAATCCGAGTTGCGCAACAATTAGCCTTAATTTAAGTTGCGGTGAAATAGGGACTGATTAGACCTTTTAACTGGTAAAACAGTCCCTATTTCACCGCAACTCATGAAGACGCCCCTCAAGCACGGTCCCATCAGGGAAAAGGGCATATATCGGCAAAGTGCAATTCAGACCCTTCCAGCTTTGTATATGCAGCACCCCAAGATAAACGCGGCGACCCCTTAGTTATCGCAGGCCGGGCACAGGGTTACTCTCCAAATCTTTCCGCAGGACGGAGGAACCCCCGCCGCGCGAAGCGCGCAGCGGGGGCTCCGACATGTCCGAGGACGATTTGGAGAGTAGCCCTGTGCCCGGCCGACGGGATCCCTAAGCACGCCATGCTTCTTATGTGCAGCAAAGCTAATGCTGCTAAAATACAAAGAGCTCATGTAGTTTAAACGCACGACGATAAGGAGCACCAGTGGGTAACCACTTCCGTACCTCCGGTGCGGGCGATGATGCCCCCAAGACGCAGGCAGGCGTCCAGGGCAGTCGTTTCGCCACTCCGGATTCAGAGGGCCAGCCTGTTGCTCAGGTCCCCGCTCAGCCGGCAGATCAGGCACAGCCGGCATCCGATCCCTTTGCCTACAATCCAACCAGCGATGTCGCGCTTTCCGGCACGGCGGGGTTTGAGCCGTGACCGCTCGCGTGGAGCAGCCTCAGGCTGGTGCCGCCACGCCGCAGCCTACCATGGCCGGCATTCCCGACCCCTTGGCCCCTGCGACGCCGGCTCCTCAGCCTGCGCAGTCCGGTCTCTTTGCCGCTATTCCCGACCCCACGCAGCCTGCTGCCCCGGTGGTCGAGAGCGATCAGGCAGCCGAGGTCGCAAGCCTCGATAACGCGCTCAACAACCCCGATTTTACGTCGGTGTTTGCGCCCATCGATCCGCAGGCCAGCCGCAAGAAGATGGCCAAGCAGGCCGGTGTCGAGCCCGTCATCCTTATGGAGCATGTCACCAAGATCTATCCGGCACAGCCCAACAAGCCTGCACTCGACGACATCAACATCGAGATCTATCCGGGCGAGTTCGTCTTCCTGGTCGGTCACTCCGGCTCGGGTAAGACCACGCTGCTGTCGACGCTCAACCGTGACGTCAAGCCGACGAGCGGCCGCATCCTGGTTGCCGGTCAGGACCTCATGAAGATCAAGAACCGCAAGGTTCCGTTCCTGCGCCGCCAGATTGGCGCCGTGTTCCAGGACTTTAAGCTTCTGCCGCAAAAGACCGCCTACGAAAACGTGGCGTTTGCCCTGCAGTGCATCGGCAAGCCCAAGGGCGTCATTCGCAGCCAGGTGCCCGAGGTGCTGCGTCTGGTCGGCCTGGCCGATCAGATGGACTCGCTGCCCGACCAGCTTTCCGGTGGCGAGCAGCAGCGCGTTGCCGTCGCCCGCGCTATGGTCAACCGTCCGCCGCTGCTGATCTGCGACGAGCCGACGGGCAACCTCGACCCGGCGATCTCGCTGGGCATCATGAAGCTGCTCGAGCGTATTAACCGCACCGGCACCACCGTGATCGTCGCCACGCACGACCGCGAGATGGTCGATAGCATGCACCGTCGCGTGATCGCCCTCGAGGGCGGCCACGTTATTCGCGACCAGGAGAGGGGAGGTTACGGCAACTATGGCACCAACTAACGTGGGCTACTCCTTCAAAGAGGCAATCAGCCACTTCTTCCGTAACTGGACTACCTCGCTCGGCGCCGTCATCACGATCTTCCTTTCGCTGTTTATCATCGGCCTGTTCATCATGGGCTCCGCGATGCTGAACTCCGTGATCGGCACCGTCGAGGATCAGGTTGTCATCAACGCGTTCATTAGCGATGACGCCGATCAGGCCGATGTTCAGGCTTTTGAGGCCGAGCTTAAGACATGGAATAACGTCAAGTCCGTGACCTATAAGGACAAGGACGACGCGCTGGCCGAGTATACGAGCAAGATGTCGGGCAACGCCGACGCCACCATGAGCGCACTCGATGGCCAGAACCCGCTGCCGGCTTCGTTTGCAATTGAGATGGACGATCCGTCCAAGGTCGAAAGCACGGCCGAGAAGCTCAAGAAGGATGCCGATTTCCAGAAGATCGCGGATGACGGCGACGTCAACGCGAGCGTGCTGTACGGCCAGGAGGAAGTGAGCCGCCTGTTCCAGGTGACCAACTACATCCGCATCGCCGCCGTGGTGCTCGTTGGCCTTCTGACCTTTATCGCATTCATCTTCATCAACAACACGATTCGCCTGTCCATCACGGCGCGTCGTCGTGAGATTGCGATTATGCGTCTGGTCGGCGCCAGCAACGGCTTCATTCGCGGCCCGTTTATCACCGAGGGTGTGCTGCAGGCCATTTTGGGCTCGCTGCTTTCCATCGGCGTTCTTGAGCTGCTGCGCAATCTGATGATTCCGCGTCTGCAGGAGAGCATCGGCTGGATGTCGTTTGCCCTGCCGATGCAGTACTACCTGGTGACCTATGCTGCGCTGATTCTGGTCGGCGTGATTATCGGTCTCTTTGGTTCTGCCATCGCCATGCGCCGCTACCTGCGCGTGTAGGCATGCCTGGAACTCATCCCTTCCAACGGGTCGTCTCTTATGGGGCGGCCCGTTTTTTGATCCCTAGGGGACGGCAGGAAAGCGAATCATTTGGGTAGACTCTTTGGAGTTCGCAATCGATAGTTAGGAGGCGCCATGGGGCGCAATAACAAGCATAAGCGTGGAGCTCGCAATAAGCGCGGGCCGGTGCGCAGCGAACGCCGTCCGAGCCTGACCGGGCGCGTGCAGCTCCATGAGCACAGTGCCTATGTCATAACCGAGAATGGCGACTACAAGGTCATGGGCCGCGGTAAGCGCGAGATCATGGATGGCGATACCGTTGCCGTGAGCATTAAGAACAGCCCGCATGGCGAGCGTCGCGCCGTGATCGAGGGCGTGGTTGAGCGCGCAACTATAAGCGTGGTGGGCACGTACCAGACCGCCGGTCCGCTCGGTGTGATTGAGCCGCTCGATTCGCGCCTGAAGGCCGACTTCTTCATTTTGCCCGAGGATACCTCGGCGGATCGTCTGGGTGTCCACCCGGGCGATGCTGTTGTCGCGCGCATTTTGACCTACCCGACGCGCCTGGAATCGGGCACTGTGACGATCGAACGCCGCATTGGCGGAGATGACGCGCCCGATTTGGGCGTTCAATATGTGATGGCGCGTTACGGCTATACCGATAGCTATCCCGAGGCCGCGCTGGCCGAGGCCGAGGGGCTTTCGCTCGATGTGTCCGCGGCGCTTAAGGACCCGCTCCGCCGCGATCTGCGCGACCGCTTTGTCATCACGATCGACCCAGTCGACGCGCGCGACTTTGACGATGCCGTTTCGTTGGAGCGCACGCCCGAGGGTGGCTACAAGCTGGGTGTGCATATCGCCGACGTTTCACACTATGTGGCTTGGGACGGACATATCGATCTTGAGGCTCGCCATCGTACGACATCGGTGTATCTGGCCGATCGCGTGCTTCCCATGCTGCCCGAACGCCTGTCCAATGACCTGTGCTCGCTTCGCCCTGATGAGGACCGTCTTGCGTTTACCGTCGATATTGAGCTCGATGCGCAGGGTCGCGTGCGGCATTACGATCCGTATCCCAGCGTGATTCGCTCGCGTGTGCGTATGGACTATGACGGCGCCGAGGCGCTGCTGGTGCGTGCCGGCGCGGTTGAGTATTCGGTGCTGGAGGGTGCAGCCGAGGATGTTGCGGCTGCCGAGACCTCGCGCGAGGAAGCGCTTGAGCGCGGTCTTGCGTGCGAGGAGGCCGCCCGCGGCTACAACATCGACCTCGGCGATTTCCTTGTCGCCGCTAACGAACTCGCCGAACTTCGCCGTCGTATTCGTCGCGCCCGCGGCTCAGTCGATTTTGACACAGCCGAGATTCGCGCTCTATTGGATGAGGACGGAGTGCCCGTGCAGATTGTGGCGCGTGAGCGTTCGTGTGCCACGTCGCTTATCGAGGAAGCCATGCTGCTCGCCAACGAGTGCGTTGCAGAGTGGCTGGCAGACCGTGATATCGAGGCCTGCTATCGTGTGCATGAGGATCCAAGCCCCGATAGCCTGCACGGTGCTGCCGTTGCGCTGGCGCAGCTAGGCATCATCGACGATCGCCGTGCTGCCGGTATTGCCCTGGGGAGCCCCGATGAGCTGCAGGCTGCAGTTGATGCTGCCGCCGGTACGGCCAACGCACCGCTCGTCAACACGCTGCTTCTGCGCAGCATGCAGCGCGCGCTGTACAAGCCGCGCAACGAGGGCCACTTTGCGCTCGCTGCGCCGTGCTACTGTCACTTTACGAGTCCCATCCGTCGCTACCCCGATCTGGTGGTGCACCGCGTGCTCAAACTGCAGTTGGCCTATGAGCAGCTCGGCGGCAAGGACGCCTTGGTCCGTACGCCGCGCCTGATCGGCAAGGGGCGCGAGTCGCTGCCGCGCATTCTGCCGCAGATCTGCCGCGCATGTAGCGATGCCGAGCGCGCGGCAGATGCCGCCAGCCATGCGACGCAAAAGATCAAGATTGCCCAGTACTATGAGGACCGTCTGGGTGAGCGCTATGCCGGAACCGTCTCGTGGGTTAGCAGCATGGGCCTCTTTGTGCGCTTGGACCTAACACAGGTCGAGGGCCTGGTTTCAATTAAGAGCCTGGGCAACGAGTGGTTCGAGTTCGACGAGGACGCGCTTACGCTGACGGGCGCCGACACGGGGACTCGCTATGAACTGGGCCAGCGCGTGATTATCGAGGTCTCGCGCGTCAATACCACGCGTGGACACTTGGACTTTAAGCTTATCCATTAGCTAAATCCCGACTCGTGGCGAGAGAGCGGAGGGCGGTCTTTCGGGGTCGCCCTCCGCATTTGAATAGTGGCTACCTTGCCGTCTGCTCGGCCGCCCGCTTACCTGCTATTTGAGAGGTAAAACCTACCAAAATAAACCTGTCCCTTTTGGCAGGTTTACAAGAAAGCGGGGATGAGATGGCGACGGTGTACGGGTATGCGCGGGTGAGTTCGCGCGATCAGAATCTTAATCGGCAGCTGGATGCGCTGGGCGCCTATGGCGTGGGCTCAGCGAATATTTATGCCGACCATGCGAGCGGCAAGGACTTCGATCGACCGCATTATCGCGAGCTGTTGCACGTCCTGGGAGACGGGGACGTGCTGGTGGTGCTTTCTATCGACCGACTTGGTCGTAATTACTCCGAGATTCTTGAGGAATGGCGACGCATTACCAAGGAGCTCGGGGTTGCCATTGTGGTGTTGGACATGCCATTGCTTGACACGCGCGCTAGGGCCAGCGGCGCGCCGGATGTGACCAACACCCTGATTGCCGATATTGTGCTGCAACTGCTGAGCTACGTGGCGCAGGTGGAGCGCGAGAATATCCATCGGCGCCAGGCGGAGGGAATTGCAGCGGCGCGGGCGCGAGGGGTTCGTTTCGGTCGACCTCGCAAGCCGTGCCCTCCTCAGTTTGAGCTGGTGCGCGATAGCTATGAGGCAGGCGATATTACCCGCAGCCAGGCAGCAAAGTGCCTGGGCGTGTGCGTGGGGACGTTCGATCGCTGGATGCGCGAGGCGGGGTAGGGGTTTGCGTCGCTTTGTCGCTTCCTGTTGCGATTCAAATTTTGATACGGTGACGATGCCATTTGGGGCTACACTCGCTGATATTCAAAAAAGGAGGTTGGCCCTTGGCGCGCGTAAAACAAATAATCGGATGGACCGCAATTGTTCTGTTCGTTGCAACGCTGGCGGGCATCTGGGTGCTGACGGAGCAAAATGCGGTGGAGACGTCGTTGCTGAGCGAGTCCACCGCGCGTGTGGTGGAGGGTCAGGCTACGGGCGTTCAGGCTGCTGATGCCACGGGTGAAGCCCAGACAGAGAACGGAATGACCGGGGGCGCCGATTCGGCTGCCTCGAATGTCCGGTCTGGCCGACTTGCTTCCATTCGCATGTGGGTGGGCACAAACGTCCGTCGCGTTGCCCATACCGTAGAGTTTTTCTTCGTCGGATTATTCGCCTCCGTGGTCGTGGTTTGCCTTTCCAGGCGTCCGTGGAGCGTATGCTCCCGTTGCGTGCCCGTATTGCTCTTTTGCGCCGCCTGCTCCGTTGGCGATCAGGTGCATAAGATCTTTGTTCCCGGCAGGCATTTCGACGTTATCGATTTAGGATTCGATGCTGCGGGCTATGTCACCGCCATGCTGTTGGTATTGCTGGCAGCGGCGTTGGTGCGCCATGCGACTCGGCCGATCGGCGCCCATGCGAGGCGCTAGCCGGTAACAAACCCGTTTCTGATAATGCAACCTCTTTGAATTATTTTGTGTCGCGCGTATTTCCGAGCGGTCGGATTTGAGGGGCGAGCGGTAGAACGCTCGCCCTTTGTGCGCCACGATGCGGCACAATGTACCGCAAAAGCTGTTTGTATCCGGTACGAATCGTTCGTTGGTCTTTAATTCTTCTCAACGGAGGTGTTTGAGATGGCAAACGGATTGCTTTTGCGGCTTCGCGAGCGTGAGCTCAGCGCGAGCCCGGCGGAACGCAATGTCATCGCATATGTAAGCGCTCATCCGCACGAGGTGGTCGGGCTGTCCGTCCGCGGTCTTGCCGATGTCACGTTCTCCTCGCCCTCGAGCATTTTGCGCTTTTGCAAGCGTTTGGGTTTTGCGGGCTACAAGGAGTTCCAGCGCGAACTGATTGCCGAGCTGGCGCTCTTAGGTGACAAGAAAGACGTAGCCCTCGAGGACATCTCCATGGATGACAGCGTCGAACGTATCGTGGGGAAGGTGATGAAAAGCAACGTGCGCACGATTGAGGCGACGGCGCGAACGCTCGATTACACCGTCTTGGAGCGATGCGCGGCCCGTCTTAAGCGGGCACGCGCGGTCAATCTGTTCGGTATTGGTGCCTCTCGTTTGGTCGCGCACGACCTGGCGCAAAAGCTCATGCGTGTCGACAAAGAGTGCCATCTGTACGACGACTGGCATGATCAGCTCTTATGTGCCAAGAACATGCATGAGGGCGATATGGCAATCGCCTTTAGCTACTCGGGCTTGACGCAAGAGGTGCTGGACTGCACCGCCGAGGCTCAACGTCACAACTGTCCCGTTGCGGCCGTTACCAAAGTAGATGGATCATCCAAGCTTGCCACCATGGCCGATGCCGTGCTCGGCGTTGCTGCGAGTGAACCCTTGGTCCGCAGCGGTGCCATGGCTTCGCGTATGGCCCAGCTTATGGTTGTCGATGCCCTGTACGCTGCTTACGTTGCCAGCGACTACGAACGGGCGACGCATGTCATTAAGCAAAACTACATCGAGAAACAGGAAAGATGAGGTGAATGAAATGCTCGATTTAACAAAATTCACGACCGAACAGCGTAATCAAAGGTCAATGGACCTCGATACGATGACATCGCTGCAAATCGTCACGACGATGAACGATGAGGATCTTCGTGCCGTCCATTCGGTCACGAAAGTGTTGCCCCAGGTTGCCACAGCAATCGACTGGGCTGCTGAGGCACTCGAGCGCGGCGGGCGCGTCTTTTACATGGGCGCAGGCACCAGTGGTCGTCTGGGCGTACTCGACGCTTCGGAGTGTCCGCCCACGTTTGGCGTGTCACCCGATCTGATTGTCGGGCTCATTGCCGGAGGCGAGACGGCGTTTATCAAGGCTGTCGAAGGTGCCGAAGACAGCGATGAGCTTGGCGCGAACGACCTGCGAGAGCGTGGACTCTCGGACAAGGATCTTGTCGTTGGCCTGGCGGCAAGCGGCCGTACTCCCTATGTGGTGGGCGGCCTTGCGTACGCCAAGGCAACTGGGTGCAAGACCATTGCAATTGCCTGCAACCAAGGGTCGAAGATCGGGGAGAGCGCAGATCTTGCCATTGAGCCCGTGCCCGGTCCCGAGGTGCTGACCGGCTCAACGAGGCTCAAGGCGGGAACGGTTCAAAAGCTCATTCTCAACATGATTTCGACCGGTGCCATGGTCAAGATCGGCAAGGTATACCAAAACCTGATGGTCGATGTGCAGCAGACGAACGAGAAGTTGGTGGTGCGCGGCCAGAACATCGTGATGGAGGCGACCGGCTGCACGCGCGAGCGCGCCGTTCAGGCGCTTGCAGATGCCGGCGGCCACGTAAAAACCGCTATTGTCTCGGTACTGTTGGACTGCGATGCCGAGCAGGCTACGGTAGCTCTTGAGCGGGCGCGAGGCCATGTCCGTGCTGCGGTGAGTGGTCATGAGAAGAGCAATGCCGACGCCCAATAGGTGCGCGGCGTGAGCTGATATGACATCCAGACGAGATACCCAATACAAGGAGGAGTTATGACGAACAAAGAGCTGGCTCAAAAGCTGCTGGACCTTTTGGGCGGTAAAGACAACGTGCTGGCAAACGCGGCGTGCATGACGCGCCTGCGCGTGACCGTCAAAGACGCGGGCAACGTCGACACGGAGGGCATTAAGGCACTCGACGGCGTGATGGGCCTGGTCGAGGACGACACGATGCAGATCGTGCTGGGTCCGGGCAAGGTGAATAAGGTGCTCGAGGAGTTCTCCAAGCTCACTGGCCTTGCGAAAGGCGCTGCCGATGAGAGCGTGGTTGACGCTGCGGCCACAAACAAGGCCGCGCAGAAGGCCAAGTACGAGTCTAAGCCGGTTCAGGCCTTCCTCAAGAAGATTTCCAATGTCTTCGTCGCCCTGCTTCCCGGCATCATTGCGGCTGGCCTCATCAACGGTATCTGCAACGTCATTAACGTTTCGACGGCAGGCGCGCTTGCAGGCGAGTGGTGGTACCAGGGCATTCGTTCCATGGGCTGGGCCCTGTTTGCCTATCTGCCCATCTTGGTGGGCTATAACGCGGCACGTGAGTTTGGTGGTTCCGCTGCGCTGGGCGGCATCGCCGGCATGATGTGCATCGCCAACAGTGCCATGCCCCTGCTTGCGCCTGGCGCGGCTGATCCTGCCACTGCCATTCTGCTGCCGCTCACCAATGCGCAGTACAACCCCGCAGCGGGCGGCATGATCGCGGCTCTCATCGCTGGCGCATTTTTTGCCTGGATGGAGCGTCAGATTCGCAAGATTATGCCCAACGCACTCGACACGTTCTTGTCCCCGCTGCTGGTGCTCATCATCGGCGCCTTTGCTCTGATGCTCGTCATCCAGCCGGTTGGCGCATGGCTGACGACTGCCATCTTTAGCGTTTTGACCTTTATCTTCGAGAAGCTGGGCGTCCTGGGCGGCTATATCCTGTCGGCAGGCTTCTTGCCGCTGGTGTCCGTCGGCCTGCATCAAGCGCTCACGCCGATCCACGCTATGCTCAACGATCCCGACGGCGCTACCAAGGGTATCAATTACCTGCTTCCCATCCTTATGATGGCTGGCGGCGGCCAGGTCGGTGCCGGTTTGGCGCTGTACTTTAAGACCAAGAACGCCAAGCTCAAGAAGTACGTCGCAGAGTCCACTCCCGTTGGAATCCTGGGTGTGGGCGAGCCTCTGATGTATGCTGTTACGCTGCCGCTCGTTCGTCCGTTTGTGACGGCCTGCCTGGGTGCCGGATTTGGCGGCGCGCTCGCGGCGCTGCTTCACATCGGCACGGTTTCTCAGGGCGTTTCCGGTCTGTTTGGCCTGCTGATCGTTGTTCCTGGCCAGCAGCTCGGCTACGTTGCCGCTATGCTGCTTGCCTATGCCGCCGGCTTTGTCCTGACGTGGTTCTTTGGCGTCGACGAGCAGAAGATCAACGAGTTCTTTGGCGAGTAGTTTGATATCGCGAGCCGTGTTGCTCGGGGCTCGCGGTGCGCGGCAGATTTCTTGATGCTATGGTTGTGCCGGCGGGGCTAACTGCTCCGCCGGCCTTTTTTAAAGGAGCGTTGAAGCGTGAAAACGGGTATTTCGATTTATCTTTCCAGCCCTCTGCAGGATATTGAGCGGACGATTGAGCGTGGTGCCGCGGCGGGTGCGCGCTATGCGTTCACCTCGCTGCATATTCCCGAGGATGGGGGAGCGGCGTATGCCGATAAGGTCCGTCATGTGCTGTCGCTGCTTTCCGCCCGCGGCATTGCGCTCATTGCCGATGTGGGGCCTCGCACGTGCGATTTGCTCGGGCTTGAGCGCATTGAGGACCTGCGCGATCTGGGGTTGGAATACCTTCGTTTGGACTATGGCTTTAGCGCCCAGCGGGTCGCGGAGCTGTCCGGTGTATTTCGCATTGTGGTCAATGCATCGACGGTGAGTTCTGATGAAATCGCATCGTGGCGTGAGGCCGGTGCCGATGTGACTCGTTTTGCCGCCTGCCACAATTTTTACCCCAAGCCTTATACCGGTTTAGCTCTTGAAGATGTTGCTCGGACGAATCTTCGTCTTGCGGCGCTTGGATTCGAAATCATGGCTTTTGTGCCGGGTGATGCTAACGTTCGCGGGCCGGTTTTCGAGGGACTGCCGACGGTCGAGGCGCAGCGCGGTCGCGCGTCAAAGGTTGCTCTCAATATGCTTGAGCTTGCACATGGCGCCGATTGCGACATTGTGTTGGTCGGCGACCCCGATCTATCCGATGCGGGCTGGGCGCAGTTTGCTCAAGTTTCCGCCGGATACGTGGACCTGCAATGCGAGCTTGAGCCCGGTTATGCCTATGTGCGCGGGCAGATTCATCACGACCGGCCCGACTCGAGCGTCCTCATCTTTAGGTCTCAGGAGTCACGTACGACGCTTAAGCCGGATTCCGTGCCGACGGATTCCGGAGCCGGCCTGCCGCGAAAGGCGGGGTCGATCGCTGTGAGCAATAGCGGATATGGGCGCTACGAAGGCGAGCTTGAGATTGCGCGGGTCGATCTTCCCGGTGACGAGCGCATGAACGTTGCGGGCCATATCACGCCCGAGGCAATGGAGCTGCTGCCGTTCATCAAACGCGGATTCGGGGTACGGTTCGTTTAGCGTGTGACCCGTGGGCTACAATTGGCCCATCATACGAAGGCGCCTCGTGTGGCGTGTGCCTGCGTTGGCCGATCTATATTCGGAGGATTTCCGTGACCGTACTGTTTGTTGAATATCCCAAGTGCTCGACCTGTAAGAAGGCCAAGGCATGGCTGGACGAACATGGGGTTGAGTATATCGACCGCGATATCGTTTTGGACAATCCCACGGCTGATGAGCTTGCGACCTGGATTGCTCGTTCGGGGCTGCCGGTGCGGCGTTTCTTTAATTCGTCGGGCATGAAATATCGAGAGCTGGGCCTGAAGGCGCGTCTGGACGCGGGCATGACGGATCGGGAGTGCTACGAGCTGCTGGCGACCGACGGCATGCTGGTCAAGCGTCCGCTGCTGGTGGGCGACGACTTTGCGATTCCCGGCTTTAGGGAATCGGCTTGGGCCGAGGCGTTGCTGTAGCGGCTGCGGAAAGTGCGACCCGGAATTCGCTTCCAGAATGGGATGCGCTTTCCCAAAGTGGCCGGTTGCGGAAAGCACGTCCCATTCTGAGCTTCGATTGTGGGACACGGTTTCCGGTTGAGGGCTCGACAGGAAAGTAGGGACCAGTTTGAGCTTGAAATCTGGGACGCACTTTCCGCCGGCGGGCCTGCCCCAGTCAGTCCGCCAACTGTGCCCATTCGTGCGGATCGTAGACCTTTACGTGTTTGTTGGGCTTGCCGCTCCAGTACTCCTCGTCCATAAAGGGCAGATATGCCTGAACGCCGGGGCAGATAAAGGGAATCCGCTGCTGTTGCAGTCGCTCGCGCTGGCGCTGCTCCAGGTGCGCCTCGGATATGACGGTCGGCATACCGGACAACTCGACGAGGCTTGCCTGGATTCGCTTAAGGTCGGGGAGTCCCGCGTGCCATGACATCCGCATGATCAAAAAGGATGCACGGCGGTATTTTGCCTGCACCACAGTAATGGCGGGGCGTAACGTGGGGTGAATTTTGTCCCGTTCGGGCCAAAGGTCGGCAGTGATCTCGAGGCCCAGGGTCTCCCATAGGTAATCAAGCTCTTCGTCCATGGTGCCTCGATATCTACGCGATCATTGATACTTCGATTGTGTTGCCTGGTGCTATCGTTTTCACGGTAGAATCTGCCAACGGTTGACGGCTACCGCTCACGGCGTTTTGCCCTTCGTGTACAGCGGTTGGCTTCACAGGTCCTTCACGGGTTGGACTAAATTAGGCCAATTTGACTGAATTTCAAAAAAGTCAAAATTGGGGCTTGCGTCACGGCGAGACTTCCCGTATATTTCTTTCTTGCGCAAAGGCACAGCCGAGCGCAGCGATGCAGTCATTGGGATGTCGTCTAATGGCAGGACAGCGGATTCTGGTTCCGTCAATGGGGGTTCGACTCCCTCCATCCCAGCCATTGCATTTGCTACATATGGCCCGTTCGTCTAGCGGTTTAGGACGCCGCCCTCTCAAGGCGGAGATCACCAGTTCGAATCTGGTACGGGCTACCAAAATTGAACGCCCGGGCCTCGTAAGAGACCCGGGTTTTGTGTATTGACCGTATATACGGCGCCTGCCGTGTTTCGCTCAGATCGAGGAGTAGCCATGGATCTGCCCATCAGCTTGCAAGACATCACGTATGCCGAGAACTATCTGGCGCAGGGCGACCTGGCTACGGCGACGCCGCTGCTGGAGCGTCTGGTGGAGCTCGCCGAGGAGTATATCGACGCTGAGTGCAAGACGGAGGAGAAGCGCCAATACTTTAGCTTCGATAGCAAGTTTGAGCGCTTGGCCTATCGCCGCGTGGAGAAGGATCCGCGCGAGCTCGTGCAGGTCGAGGTGCCGTTTGACCGCCTGTACTCTGATATGGCTTTTGCCTACATTCGCCAGCAGGATTATGTGAGCGCTCGTAATGCCCTGATGCAGGCTGTGCGTTGGGACCCCATGAACTGCAACTATCGCTTGGATTTGGCCGAGCTGTTCCGCGCACTCGAGGACAAGCAGGAATGGGCATCGCTCTCGTTCTCGGTGCTGGAGCGTGCAAGCGATGGCAAGTGCGCCGCCCGCGCTTACGCCAATCTAGGTCAGTACTTCTTGGAGCCCGAGACCGAGAACGTTTCGGCTGCCGTGGGCTGCGCGCGTCTGGCGCTGCGCCTGGCGCCCAACGATGCGCATACGACGCGCCTGCTCAACAAGATCCATACCACCTATCCGGATGCCGCTGATGAGAGCGACGACCATGTGATGGGTGAGCTCGCCCTGCAGGGCGTGCCGACCTCGCCTTCGGCCGAGATTGCCATCTGCCTGATCATGTGTGCGACCGATGCTGCAAGCGACGGCGACAAGCAGGAGGCGACGCGCCTGACGGTGCGTGCTCGCGACTTGGTGGGCGAGGAGGCCTGCGCGGCGATTATCAAACTGGTGCGCGAGAGCGATGCCGAGCTCAATGCCGAGCGCAAGGCAAAGCGCGAGGCTGCGGGCTCAAACGCCGATGGCGCCAAGGAGGCCGGCGATGCCCAGTAAGCGCGAGCGCAAACTCATTTCCAAGAATCGCTCGGCACATCACGAGTACTTTATCGATGAGACGTTTGAGTGCGGTATTGAGCTGAGTGGCACCGAGGTCAAGTCGATTCGCGAGCGCGCCTGCCAGATCACCGATACCTTCGCGCTGATCCGCGGCGGGGAGTGCTGGCTCGTCGGCCTGCATATCCACCCTTATAGCCATGGTGGCGTGTGGAATCGCGATCCTGACCGTCGGCGTCGTCTGCTGCTGCACCGCAAGGAGATCGACTTTCTTGACGGCAAACTTCGCAACCGTGGTTATGCGCTGGTTCCGTTGGAGCTCTACTTTAATACCGACGGCCGCGTAAAGCTGCTGCTGGGTCTGGGTCGCGGCAAGAAGCTCTACGACAAGCGCGAGGACATGGCCAAGCGTGATGTCCAACGCGAGATCGACCGCGCCCTTAAGGAACGCAACCGTTAGGCACTCTGCATAAGTTGCGGTGGAATACGGACTGTTTTGCCTGTTTGAGGGGCTATTCAGTCCCTATTTCACCGCAACTGCGGGCGTCTCATCTTTCTTACTGTTCTGACACATATGTCTTAAAGGCGGCGTCCGTTATGGGTGCCGCCTTTTTTGTGGGTACATACATTCATGAGGTTCCAACCCGAGCTAGGGGAGTGATCGTTATGGACAAAACTGCGTTCTTTACCATGCCGAGCGGTCTGTACGTGGTGAGCGCTGCGGCAGACGGGTTGCGCGCCGGCTGCGTCATCAACACTGCGGTGCAGGTGACGTCCATGCCGCCGCGTATTTCGGTTGCCGTGAACAAGGACAATGTCACCTCGGGCGTCATCGCATCGGCCAAAGCGTTCGCGCTGACCGTGATCGATCAGACTGCCGACATGCTCTACATCGGTAACTTTGGGTTCCGCACCAGCAGCGATTATGACAAGTTTGCCAAATACGAGACCCGCGAGACGGCTCTGGGCATGCCCTATGTGCCTGAGCACGCGGTGGCCCTGTTTAGCTGCCGTTTGATCGACACTGTGGATGTGGGCACGCATCTGCTGTTTATTGGCGAGGTCGAGGATGCCGAGCGCCTGAGCGACGAGACGCCGCTGGCGTACGACTACTATCACAAGGTGCTAAAGGGCAAGACGCCGCCCAAAGCCTCGTCGTATCAAGGCTAGAAATGTTCTAAAAATACTTGCATTATATTATTGAGAATATATACTAATAAGTAAGTACACCAGCAGTCACGTTCGAGAGGAGAACATCATGGCTGAGGAGAAGAAGACGTATAAGTTTGTGTGCACCGTTTGCGGTTACGAGGTTGAGGTCGACACGCCCGAGCTGCCCGAGGACTACGTGTGCCCGGTCTGCGGCGTCGGCCCCGATGAGTTTGAGCTTGTCGAGGAGTAGCTCGTAGACACACGACTTGCAACAACATATAGCTCTGTCCAAGGGTCCCGGTCGAATTCTCGGCCGGGACCCTTTTGATTTATCTGACGGTTTAAAACGGTCTCACGTTTTACAGATTGAGACGTTATATCTGGACAGTCACGCCATCTCAATTGCATTCCCGTTAGCAGCACGATGTCGAGAATCGTCACGATGACGCCGATCCCTACGAGCAGCGCGTTGAGCGGGCGCGAGTTGGCGTATTTGCCCATAACGCGGGGCGAACTGGTGAGTCGTATGAGCACAAAGACCGTAATCGGCAACTGAAGCGACAGCAGCGCCTGACTCCAGATGAGACCCTCAAAAGGATTTGGGACGACCAAGCACGCCGCCACTGCGCCGACGAAACAGACCGCCACCCCGATCGAGGAATGTCGGTCGTGGATGTCGTATTCCTCGTCGAACATGCCCGCGGTGATGGTTCCCGCCGCCATGCCCGCTGTCACGCTGCTCGATAGTCCCGCGAACAGCAGCGCTACCGCAAAGATGGTCGAGCTCGCCGGGCCCAAGATGGGGGAGAGCGTGGCCGCTGCGACGGCGAGGTCGTCTACGACAATGCCGTGCGCAAAGAAGGTCGTTGCGGCCAGGATGACCATGGCCGAGTTGATTGCCCAGCCCACGCCCATCGAAAAGAGCGTGTCGAAGAGCTCATAGCGCAGACGCTCTTCGATAACCTGCTCGCCTTGGCCTTCGAAGTGCATGGATTGGATGACCTCGGAGTGCAGAAAAAGGTTGTGTGGCATAACGACCGCACCCAGGACACTCACGATAATCGCGGCAGAGCCAGTGGGCATACTGGGCGTGATCCAGCTTGCGGCGGCTTGCGGCCAGTCGACCTTGACCAGCGCAAGCTCGGCCAAAAACGAGAGTCCTACCACGCCGACGAAGGCGATGATCCAGCGCTCGGCACGCTTGTAGGAGTTCGTCATGAGCATCGCCATCGATACTGCCGCCACGATGACGCAGCCCGCGCGCACGGGCAGCCCAAAGAGCATTTGAAGGGCAATCGCGCCGCCCAGGACCTCGGCCATGGCGGTGGCGATGGTCGCGAGATAGGCGCTGCCGAGCACGGCGCGTCCCACGATGCGGGGGAGAAAGCGGGTCGTGGCCTCGGCGAGACAGGCGCCCGTGGCGATACCCAGGTGCGCCGCGTTGTGCTGCAGCACAATGAGCATAATCGTGGACAGCGTGACGATCCACAGCAGCGCGTAGCCAAACTGCGAGCCCGCGGCCATATTGGAGGCCCAGTTGCCCGGGTCGATAAAGCCGACGGTCACGAGCAGCCCGGGGCCGATATGCCGCGCAATGTCTAGGCCTCCGTGACCGCCGGTGCGTCGGGAGCCAAAATGATGTTTGAGATGGTTGAGCATGGTGAGCTCCTGCGTGCCGTTTGCTTGACGCCGCAAAGGATACCCGTTTTAGGCCAAACAGTTAACCAAGACTAACAAAATTGTTGTATTTGGATAGGCCGGTGGAAAGGGATTGCCGAAATGTCTTGATCTGTAACAACTAGGGATGGAAATTGGACCTAGGTGTTACAGATCGAGACATTCGGAACCGTCTCTCGAAAACATCTCAATCTGTAACAGTTAGTCGTCGAAATTGGGTCTTACTGTTACAGATTGAGATGTTTGAAGCGGTGAGTTTACAGGCCGAACTTGGGGCCCTTGTTGCCGTCCTTGAGGTCGGCGGTGTCCACTCGTAGGGCGTGCGTTACGCGATTGTTTCGAAACGGGCGGGAAACACAACGGGCCGGCGATGCTCCTAGTATGCCTATTCAACTGACTGTCTAAATATCTAGGGGAGGATCGCGATGCAGGCAGATTCCGCTCAGCAGCAGGGCCTTTATCGCCCCGAATTCGATCACGATGCATGTGGCATCGGCGCGCTTGCCGATATCAACGGCGAGCGCCATCACCAGATTCTGGACGATGCGCTGTCCATTCTGGTCAACTTGGAGCACCGCGGCGGCACGGGACTCGAGAAGAATACCGGCGACGGTGCTGGCATCCTGTTCCAGGTTCCGCACCACTTTTTCCGTAAAGAGGCTCAAAAGTGCGGCCAGATCCTGCCGGCAGAGGGCGACTATGGCGTGGCCATGCTTTTCTTTCCGCAGGACGACAAGGGCGTAGAGGATGCCCGTCGCGTGTTTGAGGAGGGCTGCGCCGAGGCCGGCGTGCCGCTGCTTTTTTGGCGCGAGGTGCCGGTCGACCCGCACGACCTGGGCGAGACGGCCCGCGCCTGTATGCCCACTATCCTGCAGGCCTTCCTGGGTCGTCCGGACGACACGCCGGCGGGCGACGCCTTCGAGCGCCGTCTGTACGTGTGCCGCCGCACCATCGAGAAGAAGGCCGACGCCGAGTTTGCCCTGCGCGACAAGATCTTCTATGTGTGCTCCATGAGCTCGCGTACTATCGTGTACAAGGGCATGCTGGTCGCCACGCAGATGCGCCGCTTCTTCATCGATCTCAACGACGCCGCCGTCAAGACGGCCGTGGCGCTCGTCCACTCGCGCTACTCCACCAACACCACGCCCAGCTGGGAGCGCGCGCACCCCAACCGCTTTATCATTCACAACGGCGAGATCAACACCCTCAAGGGCAACGTCAACTGGATCCGCGCTCGCGAACCCAACCTGTACAGCCCCGTGTTGCAGCACGATCTTGAGCGCGTGATGCCTATCATCAACCGCGAGGGTTCCGACTCCGCGATTCTGGACAACGTGCTAGAGTTTTTGGTCATGAACGGCCGTCCGCTCACGCGCGCCGCATCCATGCTGCTGCCCGAGCCGTGGGACCACAACGACAGCCTGAGTGAGGAGCGCCGCGCCTACGATGCCTACCAGTCCATGCTCATGGAGCCCTGGGACGGCCCGGCCGCCATCGCCTTTACCGACGGTCGCACGCTGGGTGCCGCCCTCGACCGTAACGGCCTGCGTCCCGCCCGCTACTATGTGACGCGCGACGGTCGCTTTATGTTGGCAAGCGAGGTGGGCACCATCGAGGTGAGCCCCGAGAACATCCTGACGAGCGGCTGTCTGGGACCGGGCCAGATGCTCGAGGTCGATTTTGCCCGCGGCCGCGTGATCTACAACGATGAGCTGCGCGCCCGCTATGCCAAGGAAAAACCCTACCGCGACTGGATTGCCGAGGAGACGCTGACCGTTGACGCGCTCGACAAGCCCGTCGAAGCGCGCATCGCCGATTACCATGTGGGCGGGACAGGCGACCACGCGACGGTCATGCCCGCAGGGATGCCCGCCTTCACGAAGGATACGGTCTACGACGGCATGATGCGGAACTTCGCGCAGACCTTCGGCGACGCGATCGTCGATCGGCCGACGGGAGCGACGGACGAAGTGGCTTTCGGCACTACGCAGCGGTGGGCGGGGATTCCGTTCCGTTTCGACCGCGGCGCCGCGACCGACTTTCCCGCCGCGAGCATCCTCATCGGCGGCAAGGTCTGCTACACTCACTGGGCTCCCGCGAAGGCACACGCGAATTCCCTGCAAATCTCCTCGCCGGCAGCCGTCGACGCCGAGATCGCCGAGGCCCGTCGGGCGCTCGCATCGGGCGCCGAGCTCTTTATCGGCGGACACGGCGGAGCGGCCGGGGCCGATGCCGTGCGCTTCAAGATCGACTATCTGGAATGCGTGAAACGACTGCTGGCCGCAAACGGGACGGCCGACGAATTCGCCCGTGCATTGCGAGCAGCCTATCCGGAACTCCCGGGCGAAGCGGGACTGGATGCATTGGCGCAGGCGCTCTACGCCGACCGATAACGATCCCGCCACCGTAAAACGAAGGGGCGTCCCGTGCGGGACGCCCCTTCGTTCGCTCCGTCGGCACTCCGCCTGGCGCTGCCGCCAGTCGAGCAGCGGCAGCAGGAACGAGACATCCGATGCGCCGATCCAGAAGAACACGGCCGGATTCCGAAGTTCCGCAGCGACCCGTGCTGCCTGCCGGCGCTTCCGAACTTCTGCCGCACGCCGGAAGCGACGGCACGGGCAGCAAACGAGTAAAAGTCTCCTTTATTCAGCAGGCAGTTTCAGGATTACGGGGCTGCGCGACTATTCGTCGTAGTAACGCCATACGATCTCGACGGCCGGATCGTGCGCCATGTCGTTGGGATTGGTTCCCGCCCCGCCTTCGGGAACGGGCATCCCCAGCGCGGCGAAGTGCTCCGCCCAATAGGCCGGCAGCTCGCCGTCGGCCGTGCGGAAGGTCATGGGCCGGCTCCGAAGCAGGTGCGTCGAATCGTCGGCCGCCACGAAGCACTCCCACGCCAGCTCACTGCAATAGAGTTTGCCGTTGGCGGGCAGAAACTCGTCGTCGTAGGGAAGTCCTAGCCGCTCATGCGCACGTCGCAACGCACGCTGCACCACCGTGCTGTCCGCACCGCTCACCCGTCCGACGGCTGCTATCGGCC
>CAJMRD010000009.1 GCA_905215725.1 uncultured bacterium
CCGTTCTCCGCGGCGGGGGTGTCTAAGGTTCTTGTTGAAGCTCGGCCATTGGCTCAAATGGAAACGGGGGACGCATCTGCATCCCCCGTTTTTGTTGTGATTACTCTAGGTCAATAAACTTAGTGCTTAGGATCTTGCCGTCTTTTACTAGCATTCTGGCCATGGTGGGACCTCGGGTGCCTCTGGGGTAGCTGGCGCTGCCCGGGTTGAGGACTAAGCAACGGCCCACTTGGGCTTCTTTGGTTACGTGGGTGTGGCCGTTGATGGCTACGTCTACGGATCCCACCGGAAGGTCTTCGCGGTAGTGGGCTACGGCGAATTTAAGGCCTTCGTAGGTAAAGAGTGCAAGACGGTCTACATCGGGGCCGTAGTCACGGTAGTAATCGTTGTTGCCCAGTACGGCCCGCACGGGGGCGATGGTGCATAGGTGCTCGTAGTCCATCTCTGACGTAAGGTCGCCGGCGTGGATAATCAGATCCGCGCCCTCAAGCTCGTCCAGGAGCGCAGGCGATAAATAGCCGTGGGTGTCCGAGATGATGTCGATGCGCTTGGCGCTTGCACTGTTCATGGGATCCTTCCGCAAAAAACGATTCGGCAGATACATACAAAAAAGCCCCACGGCTCCGCAGACGATGGGTCTACAGGGCTGCGGGGCCAGTGTGCTAGAGACTCAGAGCCTTCTTGAGCGGCACGACGCGGCGGCGCGAAACCGGCACGCGTTCGTCGACGCCCGTAATGCCCAGCTGGATGGCGCCCGAGGGCACCGTCTCCACATCCGTGACGCACGCCAAGTTGACGATATAGCGGCGGTGAACACGGAAGAAGCCAAAGTCGCAGAGCTTGGCCTCAAACTGCGCCAGCGAGGTCGTCGACAAAAAGCGATCATCGACGGTATAGATGCAGGAGTAATCGTCCTTGGCCATGATAAAGCGAATGTCGTCCACGGGAATGAGCACCTTGCGGCCGCCCTTTTCCACCGGGATACGCTCGATGGTCACCTTGCTGTCCGTAACCGGCTTGGTGCGTTGCATGACCTTCTCGATCGCGCGATCCAAGCGAGCTTCCTCGACCGGCTTCATCAGATAATCGACGGCATCCACGTCGAATGCCTCGACCGCATGGTCACTATACGCAGTCACAAACACGATCGCCGGCGGATTTTTGAGCTTATGCAGCGCCTCGGCAAGTTGCAGGCCCGAGGCACCGGGCATCGAGATATCGAGAAACACGACATCCACGCGACTTTCCATAAGCATCTCGATGGCGGAGCGGACGCTCGACGCCTCCGTGATCGTGCCGATCTTGCCCGTTTGCTCGAGCAGGAAGCGAAGCTCCGAGCGAGCCGGCGCCTCATCATCCACAATCATCGCACGCAGCATAGGGATAAAACCTTTCGTCAACTAACTACGCCGGGCATCCGTCGCATGACGTTGAGCCCGTAGCCTTTTATTTTACTCTTGAATGTCGAAGATGCTCTCTGACAAATCAAGATGAAGGAGCACTTTGGTGCCCTTGCCCGGCGCCGATTCGACACGCGTATAGGAGTGCGGCCCATAAAAGCGATGGATGCGCTCCGAAATATTGTGCATGGCCACACCGGCGCCGCCACCCTGGGGAGAGCTGGCGTCGGGACGGGCAGAACGCTCGTCAAACAGTCTGGCGGCGGTACCCTCATCCATGCCCACGCCATTATCGGCCACGGCAATCAAGATTGCATCCTCGCCGTCTTGGTGAACGGTCACGTCGATCCTCAGGGCGTCGTCATCGCCCATGCCATGACGTACGGCGTTCTCGACAATCGGCTGGATCACGAACGCCGGCACCAGCGTATCTTCCACGTCCTCGGACACATCGAACGTCGCAAGCACGCGGTCCTCGCCAAAGCGGGCCTTCTCAAAGGTAAGGTAGCGCTTGGTCTGTGCGACCTCGCGCGAGACCGGAATAAGCGATCCCGAGTTGTCGAGCGTGGCACGATAGAACGATGAGAACTCACGAAGCAGTTCGCGGGCCCGCAGCGGGTCGGTGCGCGTAAACGATGCAATGGTGTTCAGCGTGTTGAACAGGAAGTGCGGGTTAATCTGCGCCTGCAGCGCACGCACCTCAGCGCGCGCTGTGAGTTCTTTTTGCACCTCGAGCTCGTGGATGGCGAGCTGCGTGGACAAGATCTCGACAAAGCCCGAGGCAAGCGCGTACTGGGTACGGTCGACGGCGCGCGGGGTCTTGTAGTAGAACTTGAGCGTGCCGACGGTACGATCGCCTACCTTGATGGGGGCGATAATGCCGGCGGGGACTTGGTTGTGCGAGCCGTCCGAGCCCACGACATCCACCATACGGTTGAACGACTGCACGATGCCATGTTCGATAACGTAGCGTGTGGCAAGCGTGTGGATGGGAGAATCTGGCAGTAGTTTTTCCTCAAGCTCTCCCGCGCAGGCAAGCACGTTGCCCTCGTCGGTGATGGCCACCGTCACGGCGCGCGTCTCGGGCAAAATGCGCCGGCACACCAAACGCGCCGACTCCTGCGTCAGACCGCCCTTAATGTCCTCGAGCATGGCCGAGGCAACCGAAAGCGTCTCCTCGGTGTACTGGGAGCGTACCGAATCGGGATTGAGCGTCAAATAGATAAAGATGCACAGGAAGATGCACAGTAACGCACAGGCAATCACCGTGGCAATCGGCTCAATACCAGTCGCCAGGGCAAAGATAAAGTACGCCAACACGCAAACGGCGCAGACAACGGCGATGATGCGAAAGATTGAAATTGAATTATCGCGCTGGGCGCGGCGGTCGATCATTCGGCCCCCTCCAGGATACTGATCAGTTGTGCGTCACGCCAAAGCCCGTCCATGATCTTGGGCCAAAAGCTCTGGAAACGCAGATAGCTTGCAGCGTTTTGGCGCGCATAGGCCTTTGCCTCGCCGATACCATGGCGCCAAATGCGCAGGTAGCCCTCATGCTCGCGGGTAAACACGCTGCGGACCATAGCGGTCTTGCGCACGCGGTCGTCGAGCTCGCGCGAAATCCACGGGCCCGGGTAGGGCATGAGCGATGCCGCCGTAACGGGAATGAGCTCCTTTTGATGCGCGGCGAATGTCAACTTGGCCCGTTCGTAGTACCAACGGTATACATCCTGCATAAAGCGCGGTGAGCGCTTTTCGGACTCCGGAGGCAGATGGCGCACGGTCCACTCGTTATCGAACCACACGTCGTAGCCAAACATGCGCATGTTAAAGAGGTAATCCAAGTCCTCGCCGCGGGTGATAAACGGGTCAAAGGCTACACGCGTAAAGGCGCGGGCGTGCAGGGCCATCAGGCCGCCGCACACGTAGTTGGAGCGCGAGATGCGGGTGCCCGAGAGCGCCTTTTTCATCCAACGGTTGAACTCGATGCGCTTGGTCCACCAACGATGGCAGATGCCCGCCTTGTCCGTGGGAGCCAGCGGCGAGCCGTCGCGATCGTAGAAATAGCCGCTCTTGACCAAGATCGGCAAGCCCTGACGCGTCTGCTGCCCCAACGCATAGGTCGCGCGCTTCATAAAGTCGGCGTCGATGACAGTCTCATCGTCATCCAAAAAGATAACCGCGTCATGCCCCAGCACAGCGGCACAGGCTAGCCCCATGTTGCGGATGGCACCATAGCCTCGCAGGCTCACGCACTCGCCCGAACCCTTGGGCGCGATCTGAGCAACCCGGTCTGCGATATGCGAGGCCTGGGTGTTGGTGACAACGGTGACCTTGAGCGTGGGATGCGCATCGACAATCTCGTGCACGCGCAGCGACACATCGGCTGTGGCAGAAACGGGACAGACCACCAAAAGGATGATGCGCGGGATGTCACGTACCTGCTCAAGCGAGGCCAGACAGCGGTCGAGTTCGGGATTGTCGGCGTTGAGTCGCGTCGAATGGTCATAGGTGCCAGGGGCGTTTGCGCAAGCGTCATCGCCCGCCCAATACGTTGGAATCACGACTGTGGCGTTCATGCCTTACCCTCCCTGCAACACAAAAACGGGACGCCGCCAAACACAGGCGACGCCCCGCGACCTAGCTGATTCCATCATACCCACTTGGGCAAATCATTGCTCGCAAGTCGCAATGTTTATTGCGGATAACCCCAAAAGAGTACCGTGGACAGGCACAATAGCCGCTCGCTCCTATGCGGCATGCTCTGCCGCCCGAGTCATGCGGGACAGGCGGACCAGCAGCATAAAGCCAACGATCAGCAGCACGCCAATGGAAAGGACGCCCAGCGACGGGTTGCCTGTCAGCGAGGTGACGACCGACACTAGGAAGGTGCCCATGACGCTTGCATAGCGACCGAAGATGTCAAAGAAGCCGTAGTACTCGTTGGACTTTTCCTTGGGGATAATGCGGCCAAAGTAGCTACGGCTAAGCGCCTGCACGCCGCCCTGGAACAGGCCGACCATAATGGCAAGCACCCAAAACTCAAAGGCGGTCTTTAGGAAGAACGCGGCGAACAGCACAATGCCCATATAGGCGGCGACTGCCACCAAGATCATGTTGAGCGTGCCCACGCGTCCGGCGAGCTTGCCGTAGATGATGGCGGACGGAAAGGCCACGAACTGCGTAACGAGCAGCGCCAGCACCAGCTGGGTCGAATCGATGCCCAAAGCCGAGCCGTAGCTGGTTGCCATGGAGATGACCGTATGGACGCCATCGATGTAGAAGAAGAACGCGATCATGTAGACCAGCACGGGCTTGTTGTGGGCGATCTCGCGCATGGTGTGTCCGACCTCGGAGAACACGCCGCCCACGATGTGGCCGATGGTGTCCTCGGGACCGCGCTCGCGACCGTACTTTTGCTTATAGGTGCGAATGAGCGGCAGGGTAAAGATGAGCCACCAGGCACCGGTGATGACAAACGACAGACGCGTTGCCAGCATGGTGGGGACGCCAAGAGCGGGGCCACCCATGATAAGCGCCAGGCAGATGATGAACGGCACGGTGGAACCGATGTAGCCCCAGGCATAGCCCGAGCTGGACACGGCGTCCATGCGTTCGTCGGTGGTAATGTCGGGCAGCATGGCGTCGTAGAACGTCATAGAGGAGTTAAGGCCGATAGTGCACAGCACGTACACGGTCAAAAATGCCATGGCGGACATGGGGATAGCCTGCGCCAGGCAAAGAACCAGGCCCGTGAGGAAGAAGCCCAAGAAGAACTTGATCTTGTTGCCGGCATAATCGGCAAGCGCGCCCAGAATGGGCATGAGCATGGCAATGACCAACGAGGCGATCGTCTGCGCGTTGCCCCAAGCGACCACCAGGTCTGCCGAAGAAGCACCGGTATTGATGGCGTTAAAGTAGATGGGCACCACCGAGGTATTGAGCAGCACGAGGGCCGAGTTGCCCACATCGTACATAACCCAGTTACGCTCGAGCTTGGTGTATTTCATGGACAGGGCCCCTTCGTATTCGCCCGATATGCAGTTAGTTCATCGTACCCCAATTGTCCAGAAGCGCCGGTAAGGATTCGGCAAAGGGACAGGAGCGGTCATACGGACACGCGGGGCGAAACGCCATCCCATCAACGCAGTTGCGGTGAAATAGTTCCCGCTTAGCCCTCCGGGGGCTTCATTCAGGAACTATTCCACCGCAACTTATTGGAGAGTATGGGCGAGGCAGCTTGCTACTCCTCGCGGTCGAACTCTTCGTCGGCGCCGAGCACGCGACCGCTGTAATTGACGTGGTTGGTCACGGCTTCCATATCGCCGGTCTCGATAAAGCGGGCGACGGTGAGCTCGTAATCGAGCAGTGCGCGGTCAAAGACCTCGGGGAAGCTCTCGGTCGAGACTTCATCGGTAAAGGGGCTCTTCCATGCCAAGTGGCCCAGATTTCCGGTACGCTCGGGCAGCTCGGTCGTCACGCGGTGCGCAAGGCCGTCGAGCAGCGAATAATCGTGCACCAAGCCCTCGAGCAGGGCAATCGCGCGCGTCTTGGCCGAACCGGCGGGTTCGATAGTGCGGTAGAGCAGCTGCATGTCGGCTACGGCGCCGCCGTACTCTCCCGCCGGGATATCGATGCCGTACACGCGTCCGGCAACATAGCTCATCAGCACACCGGCAACGCGATTGATGCGGTCGGTAGTGACGATCTCGCCCGCCGGCGGATAATCCTCGACCGTAGCCCCATCGCGCTTGAGCTGCAGCATCAGCACGTCCAGGTCGCTTTCGAGCACGGCATGAACTTGACTGCCCGAAGCCTCGAGCTCGGGATCGGACTCGACAATGCCAAACTGCTGCTCGTAGACAAAGGGGTGGGCATTGCGATCGAGCACATAGTGCGACAGCAGGCCCAGCGAAAAGGCGCGACCCAGATTGGCATCGCGCGGCTGCAGGTGCGACACGCCGTCGCGCAGGCACGAGAACTGGCGCGACATGCGCGAGCGATGCATGACCTGAGCAAGCGACATACAGTCGGAAATGCGCGGCGTGAGCATGTGAAAGAAGAATGGGTCGGGACCTTGGTTTCCCAGGATAAAGGCGATGCGCTCCTCGTCGGACGTGATAACGCCCTGCGGAAGACGGTCGATGCTTTCCTCGCCAAACAGATGATGCGTAATGAGCGCGGGCATAATAATCCTTTCGATTTCATTCGATGCAATCCATTATGCCCACCGCACAGTCATGCCAAACCTGCAACGGCAAACGATGGCGCATCGACCCTTACGCTAGCCCCAAGTGCGATTTGACCTCGGCAGCGCGACGGCGTGAAACGGGCACCGTCGCGCTCACACGGTCGAGCCTGAGCTCCATCAGGCCCGTGGAGCCGATCTCGACATTATGCACGTCTTCCAAATTAACCAGATAGCTGCGGTGGACGCGGATAAATCCCTCGGAGGCCAGGCGACGCTCGAGCGAGGAAATCGACTCATTGATCAGGTACGTCCCCTCGGCGCAGACGGCGTTGCAAAAATCGGCGCGCGCCTCAAAGTAGCAGACATCCGCCACGGGAATGAACACCCTTTTGCCCCCGCGATCCACCGTCAGGCGCAAAGGCTGACGCGGGGCATGGACGACGCGGCGAGCGCCCAGGGCAGTCTCGATCTTGTCGAGCGCCTTTGACAAGCGGGCATCCTCGACCGGTTTGACGACGTAATCGACAGCATCGAGGTTATAGGCATCAGCCGCATACTCGGCAAATGCCGTCACAAACACCACGACCGGCGGCGTCTTTAGGTTCTGCAACGTCTCGGCAAGCTCAATTCCCGAGCGACCGGGCATGGTAATGTCTAAAAACAGCACGTCGGGCTTGTTCGACAGAATCGACTCCACGGCTTCGGTGACATTGCCCGCCTCGGCAATCTGACCCACACGCGTATCCTTTTCCAACAGATAACGTAGCTCAGCCCTAATTGGAGGCTCGTCATCAACCACCAGGATGTTCCAGCCTTCGGACATATGCGCTTCCCCTCTTTTTCTCTCGATCCAACCGCGTGCTACACCGTTAGCGGCGCCGGCTCATGCGGCTCGCCGTTCAACTCAACGATGACCTGCGTTCCCACGCCCTCCTGAGACTTCACGCGCATACCAGAATCTTCTCCGTAAAAGAAATGGATGCGCTGAAGCACGTTGAAGAGCGCCAGGCCGCAACCTCGCTTGACGGAGCCGTCGGCGGTAATGCTCTCGGGCTCCTCTCGGCGATGCTGCTCAAACAGATGCGCGCAGACTTCTTCGCTCATCCCGATGCCGTCATCTTCGACGATGATCTCCAAGCCGTCATCGGTCTCAAAAGCCCTAACACGAATAGAAAGCGGCTCAGTCTCGCGCTGCGCATGCTTGATACAGTTTTCGAGCAGCGGCTGCAAGATAAACGGCGGTACCAGGCTGTCGCGCACCTCAAAGTCGATGTCGACCGAAACGCGCAGACGGCCGTCGCCATACCGGGCCTGCATAAGATTGATATAACGAGTGCCCTGTTCCACCTCGTGTTCGAGCGTGGTGAGCGTATCGGAGTCAGAAAGCGTCTGACGATAATAGTTGGAAAAGTCGATCAACAGCGATCGCGCCTTGTCGGGCTCGGTTCGAACGAGCGACACAATCGTGCTAATGGTATTGAATAGAAAATGCGGGTCGACCTGCGATTGCAAGGCGCGCAGCTCCACGCGGGCCGTAAGCTCGTCCTGGCGCTCGAGCTCAAAGCTGGCGAGCTGCGTGGAAATGAGATCGGCAAAACCCGAGGCAAGGGCCGTCTGGCGCATATCGATGCTGCTCAGGCGGGGATAGTACAGCTCGAGCGTACCCACGCAATGCCCGCGCACGGTAAGCGGCGCGACGATGCCGGCGCGCAGGCGGGGAAAATAGCCGCCCGTCTCATTGGAGGTGTCACGCGAAAACACGCTCTGCTCGCCCGTCTCAATCACACTGAGCGTGGTCTTGAGCACGACCGGGGTGCCGGCGGGGCACTTTGCCGAGTCCTCGCCCCAGCTTGCCAACACCTGTTTGCCATCGGTAAAGCAGATGGCAGAGGCGATGGTCTCGGACAGGATAATTTTAGAGGCGCCCAGGGCCGCTTCGGGCGTAAGGCCGCGCGACGTGTAGGCGAATATTTTTGATGCGATGGCGAGCGTACGGTCGGTTGCGCTCGATGTGAGGTCGTCGGGGACCACAAAGACATACGAGAAAAAGAAGCACAGCATGACCATGCCGGCAATAACGACAACGCCCGGAACGGGATTGGGGTTATCGGTTAAATCCCAGATAAGCAGCAGGATAAGCGCCGGAACGACAACACCGAGCAGGATGGCCTGGACCACATGCTGGGCCGTACGAAAGACCTTGGTAGAGTTGTAGCTCTTGCCCAGAATCAGCCTGTTTAAATCCACCGTCATCCCCTTTTATCTATCGCACCCATAGCAATAAAGAGGGCCGCAAGCGACCCTCTCCATTGCATTATGCAATCAAATACTGTGTTTTACATCCAGTCGTCGATGAACGGTAGTTTAGGCGCTGTATTTGTTGGCCTCGCCAAAGGTGCCAGCCTCGACGATCCAGCCGTCCTTCATGATGACGTCCATGTTGTCGGTGTTGAGCACGTGGATGTCGGCGGCGACGTCACCGTTGACGACCAGCAGGTCGGCGCACTTGCCGGCCTCGATGGAACCGGTCTCGTCCTCGATGTGGCACATCTTGGCACCGTTGAGGGTGGCGCAGGTGATGGTCTCGACCGGGGTGAAGCCGATCTTGTCAACGAACTCGTACATCTCCTCGATGGAGCAGGTGCCGTACGGGGTGACGAAGGAGAAGGAGTCGGAGCCGATCGTCATGACGACGCCGCGCTTCTTGGCCTCGCGCAGGCAGTCGTAGTTGCGCTGCAGCTCCTTCTCGACCAGGGTGCCCTCGTACTTGTCGTGCAGCTCGGGGACGTAGACGGGCGGATAGGTGGCGTACCAGGTGGGCAGGAAGGCGATCGTCGGGGTGAAGAAGGTGCCCTGCTCGGCCATAAGGTCCATGGTGCGCTCATCGATATCGAAACCGTGAATCAGCTGCTCGCAGCCAAAGCGAACGGAATCATAGGCAGCGGCGTGGTTGTTGTAGCAGTGGCTCCACACGGGGATGCCGACCATCTTTGCCTCTTCGACCACGGCCTGGATCTCCTCGGAGCAGTAGTGCTGGTCGCGACCGGAGTCCCAGCGCCAGATGCCGCCACCGGTAGCCCAGATCTTGATGGCATCGGGGTTCTCACGCAGGCGACGACGGACGGCCTTGCGCAAATCCCAAGGACCGTCGACCTGGTCGCCCCAGGGGTGGGATTCCTTGTTGAGCTCCTGGGTGCAGTGGTGGGAGTCACCGTGGCCGGCAACGCGACAGAAGCCGAGGCCGGTAGCCAGAACGCGCGGGCCCTTAAAGACGCCCTTGTCGATGCAGTCACGAATCTGGATACCAAAGCGGCCGATCTCGCAGACGGTGGTGAGGCCGTGGGTGAGGCAGTCGTAGGCCTGCTTGACGGCGACGGCCTGCTTCTCGAGGAGCGGCTGCATGACCCAATCGGTATCATCGTCGGTCAGGTTGCCCGAGAAGTGCAGGTGGGTGTCGATCAGGCCGGGAAGGACGGTCTTGCCGGCGGCGTCGATAACCTCAACGCCTTCGGGAAGGTCCTGCATAGTGCCAGCGTACTCGATCTTGCCGTTGTCGTCGACGAGAACGAGGGAGTTCTCGACCGGCTCGGCACCGGTACCGTCGATGAGCTTGCCGCCAACGATTGCATACTTAGTGGACATGGTTCCTCCTTATGGATCCATATATGTGGGCGAGGCCGTGTTGGGTTAAGGCCTCACAAAGCTACCCAAGTGGTGCCGGGTTCGGTGCGCGGGAGAGAGGGCCCCGCGCACCCGATCCGCCCCGGCTAGGCGTTACTTTTTGCGGGAATTGGTGAAAGCCATGAGGGCCAGGCCAATAGCCAACCAGCCGATCACGATGCTCCACTCCACCATGTTGAGGGAGGCGGGAGAGAACGGAATCACGAGCAGGCCGATGATGATGGCGCAGGCAGCGATAGCGAGGCCGATGCCAAACTTGCCGCCGGGTACCTCGTAGGGACGAGGCAGGTCGGGCTCGGTGAAGCGCATGCGCAGGCAGGCGAGGGCGACCATGCCGCAGGAGAAGATGAAGGCGAGAGCCGACACGTTGGTCAGAGGAATGAGCATGTTCTTGCCCAGGAACGGACCGATGACGGTGATGACGCCCAGAACGACGCAGGCGAGCTTGGGAGCGCCGGACTTGGGGTCGACCTCGGCGAACTTCTCGGGCAGCTGGCCTTTACGACCCATGGCGAGCATGATGCGGCTCGTGGCGCCGTAGAAGGAGTTCATCGGGCCCATGGGTCCAAGCGTGGCGATGACGAGCATGGCCAGGTACAGGAGCATGTTGATGCCCTTGAGGCAGGCAAGCGCGGGAACCGGGCTCTTAACAAACTCATGCCAGTCGAGGATGGTGCCGAACGAGTAGATGCAGACCATGTAGAAGCCGCCGGCGGCCAGCAGGGCCAGGGAGATGATCTTGCCGAACTTGTTCCAGTTGAGGCCCTCGGCTGCTTCCTCAGCCTGCTGAGGAATGGTGTCGAAACCGGCGTAGAAGAACGGGGTCAGAACCAGGACCGACACGATGCCGGCGAACAGGCTGGTGCTCTCGGTAGCGGCCTTGCCGCCGCCAGCACCGGCGACCTGGGAGAACACGGGCATGGCGTTGTCCGGCGAGCCGGTGAACAGCGAGACGCCCATGGCGAGCAGCATGCCGCAGAGCAGGGCCTTGGTCAGGAAGGCCTGGAGCTTGGCGGCCGAGCTGGCACCGCGGAAGTTGAGGAAGATGACGTAGACTGCAAAGCCGAGCGCGATCAGCGTCGGGAACAGATAAACGTCGGCGCCCAGGATGGTGTAGAGCTTGACGGCGCGCAGCCACTCAAGACCGGGCAGGCTGCCGAACATCTCGGACACGAGGGTCGAAATGGCGATGGCCTCCCACGGGCACAGGATGCCGTTGCCCAGAGCCAAAAGCCATCCGGTGATGTAGCTCAGCGTACGGCCAAAGCTACGATCGACATACTCGACGATGCCGCCCGAGATGGGGATAGCAGCCGTGAGCTCACCGAAAACAGCTCCGACGGGCACGAGGAAGATTGCACCCAAGAGGAATGCGATCATAGCGGGAACGGGACCGCCGCCCACGACCATCCAGTCGCCGACCTGCAGAACCCAACCGGTGCCGATGATGGCACCGAAACCGATGGTGAAGAAGTTCCAGAGCGAAAGCGTTTTCTTCATACCGCCGTTATCCTCGACTGCAACTTCTGCGTTCTTGTCCGCCATTGTTCCCCTCCTTTCCTTTTTGACGCCCCTTGACGTCACCCCTTGCGCGGTCTGTTTTGCCGCGCTCTTTTATTTCGTGGCTTTAAGATACGGCCTTGGCGCAGCAGCTCCGCTTGTAGCTCGACCGAAGGCAGAACTGTAAAACGAGCGGCGCCGTTTTTGGGACGAACGGCACGGTTTGCCGCTCATTGTTGCCGCCCGTCCGACGGGCGCACGCTCATCGGACGCATAGAGAGATGTTTTTGAGGCCGTATGTTTTGCGCCTTTCGTACCGTTTACCGAGCTTTTGACGCGCAGACCCATTTGTTGCACATCTTTTTTGTAGGATAGACAGGTTATACATGAGACAAGGCGGTACGAATGGCATACGGATACAACGACGGTGATCAACGGCGACAAAGCGTTCGCCTTGCTGGCCGTACCGCGCCGACGCCCAGAAGCGCCACGAGCAGCAATCCGCAACGCCCTCAAGAGCAACCCAGGCCTTCGTCTCGGCAGCAGACAAGCAGAACGCGGCAGAGTGGCCGTCCGAGCATGGGCACAAGCGCGCAGCAAGATAGCCGCTTGGGCGCGCGCACTCGACAGCGTCAGGCCGAGGTTCCGCAGCTGCGCCGCAACGGCGTACGTCAGCCCGGCATCCATATCAACCGCTTCTTTTCGCATCCCCAAGGCGGACGCGACGGCAAGCCTTACCGCTCGACATCGCACGTGAATGCCCCCGCCCTGCCGGCTCGTCGACTTCGCCTCGCACTGTGCTCTATCCTCACCTGTCTGGTCTTTGTGCTTATGAGCTCCTGTATGTCCCACGGCTCGGCCGGTCTCGAGCCCACCGCCGAGGACAAGCTGCTCAAGGCCCCCGTCGCGCCCGGTTATTCTTTCGCCTTTTCGACCCCGCGCTCGCAATGGCAAGCCGGCACGATGCCCCATATCTATCAGATCGACCCCGCGTGGTCGGAGCTGCCTTACGCCGGCGGCACCATCCGCCAAAATGCCTGCGGGCCTACGTGCCTCACCATGGTCTATATCTTTAAGACGGGACGCACCGATATGACCCCCGTCGATATGTGCGCGCTTTCCGAGGCGGGCAATTACGCCCCCACCGGTGCAACCGAATGGTCGTTTATGACGAGCGGCGCGTGGCAGTTGGGACTTAACGGAACGGAGCTCCATAACGATCGCGACTCTATGACTCAGGCGCTGCGTTCGGGAGCGCCCGTCATCGCCGCCGTTCGGCCGGGCACCTTTACCAACGTGGGCCACTACATTGTGCTTTACGGTATTGACGACGCCGACCAGATTGGAGTCTTCGATCCCAACTCGGCCAGCCGCAGCGCCCGCCGCTGGGGCGTCGTAGAGGTCCTTAACGAAGTCGAAGCCATGTGGGCCTACTACTAGTCATTGGGGACAGACTTAAATGAGTGGTCGTTGGGGACAGCCTTTAGGGACTGTCCCAAGCTGCCGGCAGGAAAGGAACGTCCCCAAGTGCCGGGTTGAAACAAAAGCCCCGCAGTCGGAGCGGACTGCGGGGCTCATGAAGAGAGGCTAGTTTGTGGGCGCCTTGCCTGGCGCCCACGAGAGAGGCAATGGAGTAGAGGCTACTCGTGGATGCGGGTACCGGAGAGGCCGGCCATGGTCTCGGCGGCCTTGTCCAGGGCGCCGATGATGCAGGTGCGGCCCTTGCGGGAACGGGCGAACTTGATGGCGGCGCGGACCTTGGGCTCCATGGAACCCTTGCCGAACTGGCCCTCGTCGGCCAGGCGCTCGGCCTCGTCGGCGGTGATGTCCTCGAGCTCCTCCTGGTTGGGCTTGCCAAAGTTGATGGCGACATGCTCAACGGCGGTCAGCAGGAACAGAACGTCAGCGTCGCAGTCCTCGGCCAGCAGCTCGCCGCCCAGGTCCTTGTCGATGACGGCGGGGACGCCCTTGTAGCAGCCCTTGTTCTCATAGTCGCGGACGACGGGAATGCCGCCGCCACCGCAGGCGATGACGATGAACTCGTTGTCGAGCAGGTTGAGGATGGAGTCGGCCTCGACGATCTTCTTGGGATCGGGGGAAGCGACGACGCGACGCCAGCCGCGACCGGAATCCTCGACGAAGACCTTGGAGGGATCCTCGGCCATGAACTCCTTGGCCTGCTCCTCGGTGTAGAAGGGGCCGATCGGCTTGGTCGGGTTCTTGAACGCGGGGTCGTCCGGGTCGCACTCGATCTGGGTGACGACGGTTGCGGCGTGCCAACGCTTATAGCGCTTGTGCATCTCGCGGCCGATGCCCTGCTGCAGGTGATAGCCGATGTAGCCCTGGGACATAGCGCCGCACTCGGGCAGCGGCATCTCGGGGGTGCCGATGGCGTCGTGGGCAGCGGCGAAGGCGTTCTGGATCATGCCGACCTGCGGGCCGTTGCCGTGGGTGATGATGATCTCGTTGCCCTGCTCGATCAGGCCGAGAAGAGCGTGAGCGGTGTTGCTCACGGCCTCGATCTGCTCAACGGGGTTGTTGCCGAGGGCGTTGCCGCCAAGGGCGACGACGATACGATCGGGCTTGCCAAGAGGCTTAGACATTGCTGGAATCCTTTCTGTAAAAGGCCTACAACCCATTAATAAACCGCGCCCGTGCGATACGCGAGTTTATTAAGGTTTATATTCTCTTTATCGCTCATTTTATTCATTTTGAAAATAGTTGAACGGTGAACGGTCGCTTTTACCCGCTCAGCGTACAGAACCCCAGCTCAAGCATATCTACGTCATTTACGTGCAACTTTATTTTAATAGAGCAGGGATTAGACCAGATTATGCAAACTATATCTTTGCTAAACATAAAACAGACAGCGCAAAGTCTTACTCGCACTATACGAGATTCTATGCACTTATTGGACGAGTATGCAGCCCTGCAATAACATGGCGTTTTTCATCCAACTTAAGGAATAGACGAGTGCCTTTGCCGCGCGTCGGCCGGCAGCCGGCGAGCCGTCTCGTCGATTGCCGCTTCCAGAAAATCAAAAACTGATATTGCGCGCGCAATTGCTGCATGGTACTTTAGCGAAGAACAGCGCGGGCTGGGGCGACAGAGACCTGTCGTGAAGTTTGGGTTCGGCGACCCCGCTGCTGTCTTCTCCTTATCCGCCAGCGAGCCCCTTGAGCGACGGATTGAGGAGGTCCTTACTATGACAAAAATGCTCAAGATCACGCTGAATGGCGAGACGTTTCTCGCCGACATGCTCTGGGACAAGGCTCCCGAGGCATGCAAGCTGTTCGAATCGTCCTGTCCGGTCGAGTCACGTATCTTTTCGGCCAAGATCTGCGATGCCGAGGTAACCTATCCCGTATCGGGCCCCATCGCCAATTACGAGCACATCGAGAACCCCGTCTTTCACGAGCCAGCGGGCGCCGTGAGCTGGTATGGCGGATGGTCATCAATCTGCATCTTCTTTGACGTCTGTGAGCCTTTTGGCACCTGCAACATGTTCGCCCGCATCTGCGAGACAGACCGCGAGCGCTTTGCCGCCGCCTGCCGCAATGTCTGGGACAACCAGGGCATGTACATCAAAAACGAAATCGTCGAGATCGAAGCGGAGGCCTAAAGATGATGGATATCAACACCCTGCTCGCACTCGACCTTGCCGAGTACGCCACTGCACTTGAAGCCCTCGCCGACCAAATGATGCTCGAGGAGCCCCGCGACATCGACCTGATGCGCCGCCGCAAGCTCGACACCGGCCGCGAATTCGCCGTCTGGAACTTCACCGTCGGCTACTGCATGAACGCCACCGACGCCCTCTCCCTCCTGCGAGCCCAGGCCAACGAAAACGCCAACGACGGCACCGCCGACCTCGCAACGATCAACAACAGTGCCGCGCGCCTGTGCGACTGGTTCTCGGGCGCCTTCGACGTCACCGGCAAAATGGATGACACCACGGCAATCCTCGCCCACAGCCGCGACCTCTACGCCCAGGTTGAGACTCACAAACAGTTCGCGGCCCTCACCCGCGCCACCGAGCGCTATCTGGTCCAGCTCCAATTTTGGGTCGACCGACAGATTCCCTGGCCGGCTATTAGCGACCTCGTCCACGGCTACCGCCTACGCACAGAGAGCGGCGAGACAAGGTAAAAAACAACCAGGCAGCACCAACAATGTCCCACCACGGGACCCAAAGTAAGAATCAGAGGGCTGGAGACGCACGCAACAGCGTCCCCAGCCCTCTCCATAGTGCTGCGCGTTTCGCGGCAAAGCCGCGAAACAGCGAAGGGGACGGAATACCCGACCAGCCACGTCCTTCATCCGCCCACACAATCCGAGGACGTAGTCGTAGCAGGATCTGAGGGCTAACCTTCGCGGACACTCCGCAGGACGAAAGAACCCCCGCCGCACGTAGTGCGCAGCGGGGGTTCTTTCATGTCCGAGGACGCGCTGGGAAGTTACCCCATGCGGCCAGCGAACAACTATGTAGCCTCAGACTAGAACATGCCCAAGAAACCGTGCACAAACAGCGCGGCCAGAGCGGCACCGACAAACGGAGCGATGCCAGGAACGAGCAGGCCGTACTTCCAGTTGTTGTCAGCCTTGTTCTTGATCGGCAGCACCTGATAGGCCATGCGAGGACCAAGGTCACGAGCCTGGTTCATGGCGAAGCCGGTGATGCCGCCCATGCCCATGCCAACAGCCCAAACGATCAGACCGACGCAGATGGCGAGCATCAGGACGTTCTCGCCAGCACGGTTAGCAGCAGCAAGGATGGCGCTGATGAACACAAAAGTGCAGATAGCCTCGCAGAAGAAGTTGCGGGCATAGTTCGTACCCTCGGTGGTGGGGTTGGTCGAGAAGATATTGCGCTGGGCAATGGGATCGATGACACCATCGGAAGCCTTGAACTCATCGGCATACATCAACCAAGCGATTACGGCGCCCACAAAGCCGCCGAGCATATCGGCAATCATGAAGGGGATGCAGCTGCTCCACGGCACCAGGCCTACGATGCACTGGGCAAGCACCATGGCAGGGTTCATGCACACGGCGCCGCCAAAGACAAACAGGCAGACCGAAATGCCAAAAGACCAGGTGGTGATGGCAAACATGTGGCCGGAGCCCTGATACTTGGTGCCCTTGAGCACGGTATCGCAGTGCACGCCCACGCCAAAGATGATCATGAGGGCCGTTGCGCCGAATTCGCAGAGGAGTTTGGTAAGCATAAAACCTTATCTTTCTTGTCGGTTATAAACGATTCGTTTAGGCCGCGTACTAGTGCTGTGCGACGACAACGCCCAGGCCATCGGGAATGACGGCCACCTTGGCATCGGCACCCTTCATCTCAAAGGCGAGCTTGAGCGCCTCATCGAGGGTGTTAACCGGCGTCATGTGCATATCCTTGATCATCTGGTGATCGCACAGGTCGGTAACCATGATCACAGGGTGATGCGCCAGGATGCGGGCAAAGATCTGGCTCGTCCACTGGTCGGGCAGGGTCTCGTCCTTAGGACGGTCGATGCAGGCGCGCTCAAACTCTGCCGGATCATTGTCGGCGATGTTGTGATAGAAGCCCTCGCCACCGTGACCGTCGGCACAACCAGCGACATCGATGATCACGCCGCCCTCGGGAAGTGTGGCCTCTGCAGAGCACATGCCCTTCACGGCCTGATAGATGTTCTGGTCGAGCGGGTAGCCGCCGTTGGTGGTAATGGCAATCTCGCACTCGACGGGCTCAACGCCGGCAAGGCTCTTCACGAACTCGCAGCCAGCCTCGTGCGCCTTGTGGATGTCGCCGGCAAAGGAGCCGATGACCTCGTGCTTGCCGTTGAGCACCACGTTGAGCACAAAGGCAAGGTGAGCCATCTCGGCGGCGGCAAACATGTCCTCGCTCACGTGGTTGTGGCACAGGTTGCCGGCACGCGAATGGGAATCGTTCACAAACTGACCGTTGTGGTTGTACATGATGGTCTTGTAGCTGGCGATACCAGGCAGGACGGACTTGCGGCTACCAGAGAAACCGGCAAAGAAGTGCGGCTCAATAAAGCCCTCGGCAAGCAGCAGATCGCAATCGGCGGCAATCTTGTTGATGATGCACTCGCCACCAGAAGGCAGGGTGCCGATCTTTTTCATCATGCTGTCGTCAGTCGCGACGTGCATAACGATTTCCTCGTTGGCAACGATCTCCTCGCCGTACTTGTTGACGAGTTCCTCATGCGTCGACGGACGATGCATACCCGTAGCAACCAAAATGCGCACGCGAGCCTCGGGCGCAGCGGAATGGATGTGATGCAGCAGAATAGGCATCGTCACACGCGAGGGAACGGGACGCGTATGGTCGGAGCTAATGATGACGATATCCTTCTTGCCAGCACAAAGCTCCTCGAGCGGCGGCGAGCCATAAGGGTTGGCAAGCGACTCCTCTACCAGCTCTTCCTGCGATTTCGTGGTCTTAAACTCGTTTTGATGACCTTCCATCACACCCGCGAAGTTCTTATCCTCGAGCTCCAGATGCAACGTCTTGTGGTCAAACGGCAGTTCACATTCAAACAATGACGAGCGCCCTCTTCCTTTCAACTGACACACTAGATAAACCGTTGGAAGGATACGCCGCTCACCGAAAAACACCACCGTCCACCGACTCATTAACACAACGTTCATATTTGACCCACAACAAAACGGCCGCGACCCCAAACGGAACCGCAGCCGCCTGTAAAAGACACAATAGACAGGATGACTTACGCAGCGCCGAGGCAAACATCTACCCCGAGATGTACGCACGTAAGTCATTTTGCATAAATTTGTTAATTAATTGCATAAAATGGCGCAAGGATTTCTAGCCGTAACAGGGTAGTACCCTCCGGAGCGTGCATTTTCGCGAGTATTCAGCATCGCGAGATAAGATTTTGGTGTCAAAAGTCTTTCAAAAGGTAGATAGTCCTCATGACTCGTCCCATCTGGATAGCAAGCGGCGAGAAACCAGCTATATATGGACATCGCCAAGGCCCAATTGGCGCGCAAAGGCATCAACAAAGACCGCGAACGTCACCTATGGTCCTATACATCAATCATTGGCTGCTGAAAACTCCGTTTTTTGCACGTCGCCCCAAGCACCACCCTCACCCAGCGGCTGATCCGCCGAAGACCGGACATCGCAGGGCCCGCCATCAGTTTACTTTTAGGCACACTCCGCAGGACGCAAGAAGCCCTCGCCGCACGAAGTGCGCAGCGAGGGCTTCTTGCATGTCCGAGGACGTGCCTAAAAGTAAACTGATGGCGGGCCCGGACGACTACAGGGCTATCGATTACCCCGTGTTCTGCAGTCCTGCCGAGACGCCAGTCACAGTCGAAAGAATCAGGCTCATGTACTCGGCCTTCTTCTCCTCGGCCATCTCGTCCTGGTTCATACGCACCTCGCGAAGGGCGCGGACCTGGGCGATGGACAGAGCGTCGACATAGGGGTTACGCACGCGAACGGCGCAGCCGAGCACACGACGACGTTGCAGCGGCCACTCATCGCCGACGATGGCAAGGACCCACTTACGCGTGAGCTGCATCTCGGTGAAGACCTTCTCGGACAGATCCTGGCGATCGCCCAGGTGCAGATACATCTTGGCGATGCGCTGATCGGTCTTGGCGATCGACATCTCGATGTTGTCGATGAACGTGCGGAAGAACGGCCACTCCTGGTAGGCAGCCTTGAGCTGGTCAAGATCGCCCAGCTGCTCGCAGGCGGTGCCCAAGCCGTACCAAGCGGCCAGGTTAATGCGCGCCTGGCTCCAGCTGAAGATCCACGGGATGGTACGCAGGTCGTCGAGCGACTTGGCACCCAAGCCGCGCTTGGCGGGACGCGAGCCGATCGGCAGCAGACCGACCTCGGTCAGCGGCGTCACGGTCGAGAACCACGGTGTAAAGTCCTCGGTGTTCAGCAGGTCCAGATAGCGCTCGTGGCTTGCGGTGTTGAGCTTCTCGGCCATATCCCAGAACTTCTGGGTAGTCTCGGTGTTGGTCTTCTCGACGCTCGGAGCCGACTGCAAAAGCGTTGCGGCGGCAACGGACTCAACGTGGCGCTGAGCCAGCGTGCGGTTGCCGTAACGGGCAAAGATGACTTCGCCCTGCTCGGTGAGCTTAAAGAAGCAGTTGACCGAACCCTTGGGCTGCGCCAGCACGGCCTTGTTGGCCGGGCCGCCGCCACGGCCCACGGCACCGCCGCGACCGTGCATGAGCACCAGGTCGATATCGTTCTTCTCGGCCCACTTGGCGATGCGCTCCTGCGCAGAGTGCAGCGCGAGCATGGCCGTGGTAGGACCGGCATCCTTGGAGGAGTCGGAGTAGCCCAGCATGACCTCCATGCGGCGGTTGGTCTGGGCAAGGCGCTTCTGCACCACGGGCAGCGTGAGCATCTGGTCGAGCACGTCGACGCAGCCCTCGAGGTCCTCGAGCTGCTCGAACAGCGGGATCACGTCGAGCTCGGGGACATCCTCCTCGTGTGCAAAGGACAGGTGAGCCAGCTCAAAGACGTCGGCCACATGCTGGGCGCTCTTAGTGAACGAGATGATGTAGCGGTGCGCCATCTTCTTGCCGTAGCGCTTTTGGATGGAGCCGATAGCGCGGAAGGTATCGATGACCTCGCGCGTCATGGGCTGCAGGTCGCCATGGATACCGTTCTCGTGGATATCCTTGAGAGCGCGGGCGTGCACCACGGAGTGCTGACGGAACTCCATCTCGACCATATGGAAGCCGAAGGACTCGACCTGCCAGATGATGGTCTGAACCGGGCCGTAGGCAGCACGGACGGCTCCGCAGGCGGCCAGCGAGCGCTGGACGACGCGCAGGTCCTCCAGGAACTCATCGGCGCTGTGGTACATGGTGTCGGTGATACGGCGCACGGTGGCGTTCAGACGGTCGGCCATGACGAGCATGACGGCGCGATGCGGCTCGTGCTCGGAGATCAGCTCGGCGCGGGCCGTGTAACGAGGGCTCATCTCGACCTGATGGTTCCACAGGTTGATGAGCTCGGCAGACGGCTTGCTGTAGGTGGCCTCGAGCGTGAGGTTGCGGCCGATGCGGCGGCACTTGTCCTCGAGCTTGAGCACCATGTGGGTGAAGTACTTGGCGGCGACCTCACGGCTCACCTTGGCGGTGACGTTGGGGTTACCGTCGCGGTCGGAGCCGATCCAGCTGCCGGGATGGAAGAACGCCGGGCACAGCGGCGGCACGGTACCGGCCTTGTCGCCCAGCACCCAATCGTCAAAACGACGATAGATAACGGGGATGACGTCGAACAGCGTGTTATCGAAGATGTCGATGATGGTATCGGCTTCCTCGACCGGCGTGGGCTTCTTGAGCGCGATGGGGCTCGTACGCACCAGGGCGTCGATCTCCTGCAGCATATGGCGCTCGTTCTCCACCAGGTCGGAGCCGCCCAGACGCGGACGCTCCTCCAGCAGGTTGGAGATACGGCGAATCTTGCCCTCGACGGCCTTACGACGGGCCTCAGTGGGATGCGCGGTAAAGACGGGGTGGAACTCAAGCTTGCCGAGCAGCTCGTTGGCGCCCTCGACGCCCAGCTCATTCACCAGCTGGTGATAGGCGACGGTGAGCTCGTTGGCGGGATCGACCTCGGTATCGGTCGACGCACCGGCCTCGCGCTCGCGCAGCTGCGCCACGCGGTAGTTCTCCTCCGACAGGTTTGCCAGGTGGAAGAAGCTCGTAAAGGCGCGGACAATGACCTGCTGCTTATCGAGCGGCAGGCTGTCGATCAGATCGACGACCTCACGAAATGCCACGGCAGTGGGCTCGTCGGCGGTGGGCACGCCCTGCTCGTCGACGGCCTCGTCGGCAGCGCGGGTACCGGGGTTACCGGCATTGGCCACAATCTCGGCCGACAGGATCTTGTCGAACAGGTCCGCGATCTCAGGATCATACTCGCTAAGCACACGACGCTCCAGGCGCAGGAACAACGCCAGATTGTCGCGCAGCTCCTCGGGGATCTCGATCTCGGCGAGACGCTCCCTGGACTCGGCATTCGAGCCGATTCGGTTAACGAGGCGGTTGACCACGGCAGCGACGCGCGCCGCGGCTTCGGGTACAGACTGGTTGCTTAGGTTCTCAGCCACGTTTCCTCCCATTCCTCCTTCTATGCACGTAACATGCGGTATTAATTATAGGCGCTTGAGAAATACTTTCGACACTGATTGCGCTTTACCACACAAAAGTATTTTCTGCATTGCAAGGGTTTTTGCTCTAAATGGTCGTATTTCTCGGTGGACGGCATACACAAACGGGGGCATTCCGCATAAATGCGAAACACCCCCGTAACAATCGCTCGCCGCAAGCGGGACATGTTAGCGGGTCCGCAGCTCAAAAAGATGCGCTACAGGCGCTCGCGAACCGCCTCGACGACGTTGGCCAGATCGGCAAGAACCTCTTCGTGGCTCTCCATGTCGCGCACCTTGACCTTGCCGGCGGCAAGCTCGTCGCCGCCCAGGACCAGGATGAGCTTGGCGCCTACCTTATCGGCCTGTTTAAACTGGGCCTTGAGCGAACGGCCCTGATAGTCGGCCTCGGTCACGATACCTGCGGCGCGAAGCTCCTGCGTGATGGCAAAGACGTTCTGGCGCAGCTCCTTGCCGGCGTTGGCGACATAGACGCACGGGGCCTCATCGGCACCCAAATCGTTGCCAAAGGCCTGCAGGGCCAGCAGGGCGCGCTCAAAACCAACGGCAAAGCCGACGCCCGCCGTGGGCTTGCCACCCTCGAGCTCGACCAGGCCGTCATAGCGGCCGCCGCCACCGATGGAGCCGACGCCGGCGCCAGGGGCCTCGACCTCAAAGACAGTACGGGTGTAGTAGTCCAGGCCGCGCACCAAGGTGGGATCCTCGACATACTCGATACCGGCGGCATCCAGATAGCGCTTGACCTGCTCGTAGTGCTCGCGGCACTCGTCGCACAGGTTGTCACCCATCAGCGGAGCCTCGGCCATGATCTCGCGGCAGTGGTCGTTCTTGCAGTCGAAGGCGCGCAGCGGGTTGAGCTCGGCGCGCTCGCGGCACTCGTCGCACATCTCGTCTGCGTGATCGAGGATAAACTGCTTAACCTGCTCGCGGTAAGCCGGACGGCACTGGGCGTCACCCATCGAGTTGATGAGCAGACGAAGCTTGGAAAGGTCGAAGCCCAGGCGCTTGTAGAACTCCATGAGCATGATGATGCACTCGGCGTCTGCCGCCGGATCGGGAGCGCCGAGCCACTCGATGCCCACCTGGTGGAACTGGCGCAGGCGGCCCTTCTGGGGACGCTCGCCGCGGAACATGGCCTCGGCGTAGTACGCCTTAAACGGCGTGGAGCCCTGGGGCACCAGGTTGTTCTCGACGACGGCGCGCACCACGCCGGCCGTGCCCTCGGGGCGAAGCGCCAGACGCTGCTTGGGCTTGAGTTTGGTGTCGGTGCCTTCGGTAAAGACGCGCTCCAGGTTGGCGCCGCTAAACACGCGGAACATCTCCTTGCGCACGACGTCGGTCGACTGGCCGATGCCGTGGACAAAGACGTCCACCTGCTCGATCGCGGGCGTCTCGATGGGCTTAAAGCCAAACGGCTCGAATACGCTGGCCGCAATCTGCTGCATCTTTTGCCAGGCGCGCATCTCGGCGCCGATAAGGTCGCGGGTTCCCTCCGCCTTCTGTGCCTGCATGGGCAAACACCTTTCTTTTGTATCGCGTCATAGGTAGTGGACATTATACGGCACAAAGCAGCAACGCGGCGGCGCGTCTGACCGAACGAGGGTATGGGGACTCGTTCGGCCAGATGCGCCGCCGCTATTTGTGATCCCTTTTCCTCCGTCCCCTTCGGGTCACATGATCTGCTGGGGACGGAGGAAAACGGATCATTTCGTAGGCCCGTGGCCGCCTTGGAAACCGAATGATGGTACGAGCATCCATTCGGCTTCCAGGGCAGCCACAGACAGAACGGAGCGAACAGAAAAGAGCACGTAGACCTGCCATAGCTCACCGACAAAGCTCATGCCGGCAAGAACGGCAGAGGTGGCGATTACAGTGAGGGGAACCCAAAACGCGGCCGCTTACTTTATCGGCAACATGGCCAATGACAAGTGAGCCGATAACGCTCACCACGGTGGAGATCGCATTGGAGATGTTGTACTGCGCAAGCGTAATCCCGAGGTCGCTTACGATGAGCGGCTGAAACAGGCTCATGCAGTTGACGAAAATGGTGTAGCACGTGGCCATGATCACAAAGCCGGAGGCCACCACGAGCCAGCCGGGAAAGAACTTACGTTGCTGGGACATACTGTTCCTTTTTTAAACAAACGAGTAGCAAGATTGGGTGCTACCGGTGGTCGGCGATGTAGCCCAAAGCGACGGCGGCATAAGCCGCGGCGCCAAGGGGAAGCTCGGCATCGCTAAAACGTGCCTTGGGATGATGCTGAGCAAAATGCTCGTCCGTATCAGTCACGGCAGCGCCCACGGTAAAGTACGCACTCGGGATCTCGCTAGAGATCAACGCGAAGTCCTCACTCGCCATGGCGTGGAACAGCGGCAAGAAGGCGGCCTTGGGCAGCACCGCGCCCACGTAGCCAAGCGACGCCTGCGTCATATCGTCATCGAGTACGAGCGGGGGAACATCCGAGAGCGTCTCGATAGTCGCCGGCGTGCGATAGGTCGTGGCAACACCTTTGACGACCTCGGCGATGCGGGTCTTGAGGTGCTCCATGAGCTCGACGTCGAAGCCACGCAGCGTTCCCTCGAGCACACAAGTGTCGGGGATGACGTTGGCCGCCAAGCCGCCGGCAAACTTGCCAACGGTAAGCGCGACTTCCTTGGCCGCCGGCACCTCGCGGGCGATAAGCTCCTGGAGCGCCAGGTGCACATGGACGCCGGCCGTGATGGGGTCGATGCAGATCTCGGGGCTCGAGCCATGGCCGCCCTTGCCCTGAAGCGTGATACGAAAACCGTACACGCCCGAAAGCGCCGGGCTGCCGTAGAGCACCAGGCCGAGCGGCGACTGGCTATTGACATGCATGGCAAAGGCGACCTGAGGACGCGGGTTCTGCAGCAGACCGTCGGCGATGGCGGCGCGGGCACCCTCAAAGGTTTCCTCGCCCGGCTGGAACAGCAACTTAACCGTAGCGTTGGCATCAACAAGCTCTGCCTCGCGCGCTTTGAGCATACGAGCCGCACCAAGCAGCGCCGTCGCGTGCATATCGTGACCGCAAGCATGCATGCAGCCATTGGTGGATGCAAAGGGCTCGCCGGATTCCTCGGCAACGGGAAGGGCATCCATGTCGCCGCGGAGCATGATGACCGTACCGGCCTGCTTGTCCGTGCACGTACCGTTACCCCGAGCAGCAGCTGCCGCGCCGGCACCGATAAGGCCAACGACACAGGAGCCGTCGACAAGCACGGCATAGGGAATATCCATCTCGTCCAGACGCGCCTGGATAAAGGCGGACGTCTGCGGAAGGTTGTTACCCAGCTCGGGCATCTGGTGTAGATCGTGTCGCCACACAGCAAGCTCGTCTGCAAAAGTCTGAGCTTCTGCAACAAGACCGTCACCGATAGCGGCCTGCGCCGCTGCGGTAGCCTTGGGCGCTGGTTGCGGTTGAAAATCGGACAAAGCTGGTGCCATAGATGCCCTCCAGTAACGTTTTTGCAGCAAGCACTTTGATAGCATAAAGTGCAAGGTACAACTTTAAGGGCGACGCATAAAAAATGCCGCCCCGGGAGGGCGGCGCAACAAGTTGTTTACAATTGCGGGCGCGGCTTTTTGCGCAAAAAATCGAAGTGAGTCTCACTCAAGATAATCGACAGGAAGATAAGCACGAAGCCGGCGAGCAGGCGCGAGGTGAGCGCCTCCCCCATCAGCAGCACCGAAAACAACACGCCCGAAGGCGACTCCATCGAAAGGAGCAGTGAGCCCGTCGAAGCCGGGACATGCGCCAGGCCGACGTTTTGGATGAGCAGAGCCACGCATGTGCAGCCCACCGAGAGAAACGCCATCACACCGATAAAGTTCGGCGTCCACACGGACAGAGGCGCCTGGGTCTCGAATAACAGCGACGAAACCAGGCTCAGCACGCCGTTGCCCACAAACATCCAAAACGTGATAACGTTGATGTCCATTTTGCGACCGTACTTGGCGGTCACCGCCATCTGGATGGCGAAGAAGACCGCGCCTGCCAGCGTAATGACGTCACCGATGTTGAACTCGACGCTATCGAGCGCCACCAAGCCAATGCCCGCCAAGCACAGCAGTGCCGCGCCCAGGTTATAGCGGGTGAGTTTTTCTCCGCTCAGAAAATAGCTCGCGAACGGCACGAGGATGCAATACGTGCCCGTCAAAAAAGCATTCTTGCCCGCCGTAGTATATGCCAGACCGACCGTCTGCAACGCATAGGCCGCCCACATGAGCACGCCCATACTCAGGCCAACGATCAGATTGCGAGCGTTGAAATGTGCAGTGATGCGCTTGTGGAAGACGGCAAACATGACCAACGCTGCAGGCAGAAAGCGTACATAGAGCAGCTCGAACACCGGAATGGTGCCGAGTGCGTCCTTCATAGTGGTAAAGGAGTAGCCCCAGATGACCGCCACCGAAAGTAGCAAAACTTTCCAGAACAGCGGGGAGCGTGCGCCGGCGCCCCTGGGAATACCGCCCGCGCCCAAATCCTCACGGGCCACAGGGCTATCGGGCATGTTTTCGATTTCGTTGGCAGCGTATTGGGCCATGGAACATCCTCACACTCAATCTGGGCGTGGTGTCCGCACGCGTATGGCTGCGTGCCGCCTCATGGTCAAATAAAAACGGGGCGCACCGGACCCCCGGCACGCCCCGCTACTGTAGCAACAACCAAGCAGCCCACGCAATCCAGCCCACTAAAGCGTCGGCAGAGTAAACCTCGATGTTTCGTCGATGTCACGCTGTTGCACTAAATAAGTTTCGTGCTTTCAAGCTTTTCGATGATCCAGTCGTTGGCTTTGATGACCGGGCGGCGGAAGACGACGCCCAGGGCCAGCGACGGAATCAGGTAGCTCGCCAAGATACCCAGCTCAATCCAGTACTCCATATGGTAGGCACCGGCCATGGCGGCGTGCATGGCGTTGATGCCGTGAGTAAACGGCAGGAACGGGTAGATCGCCTGGAACACGGGACCGGTCATCTCGATGGGGAACGTACCGCCCGAACCGCCGACCTGCATGACCAGCAGCACGACGGCGAGGGCCTTGCCGATATCTCCAAACGATACCGTGAGCGTGTAGACGATATTGGAGAACACGAGGCTCGCGACCCAGCCGGCAAGCACAAACTGCAGGGGGTTGTCGCACTGGATGCCAAAGAACAGAATGTCGCCCGCGCACACGAGCGTTGCCTGCAGCAAGGCCAGACCGCCAAAGAACAGATAACGGCCCAGGTAGATCTCGTGCAAGCGCACGGGAATGAGTTCGTTGATGAGCTCATCGTCAACCGAGACCTTCATCATGGCCGCCAGAACAATCGAGCCCACCCACAGCGACAAAATCGTGTAGAACGGCGCCATGGCCGAGCCGTAGTTGCGGATCGGATAGACCGGCTTACGGTCGAGTGCGACAGGGCCGGAAAGCGACACGGCGAGGCCATCGGGGTCGTTGCCGATCATCGTCTTGATCGTGGCCAGATCGTCCGACATAAGGGCACCGTCGAGCTCGTCCTTGAACGCGCTAATCTTGTCCGATGCCTCACCCAGCTGATCGGAAGCCTTGTTGACGAGCCTTGCAGCCTTGGAGAGACCCTTCGCGAGCGAACCAGAGGCGTCGGTCAGACCGCTCACGGCGCTATCTAGGTCACCCGAGATACCGTTCAGGGAATCCAGAACGCCCGAAATGGTCTTCTTGAGCTCCTTTGCCTTGGCCGAAAACGTAGAGTCGTAGTCAGTCTTGGCGCCCGAGATACCAGCCTTGGCATCGGCGATGGCCTGGTCGACCTCGGCACGCGAGCTGTTGACCTCGGCCATGCTCTTCGTGAGCGACGTCGCGATGTTCGTCAGCTCATTGGCATTGTTGCGGTACTCCGTCGCGGTTTTGTCAAGCTCAGCAGCCGCGTCCTCAAGCCCTGCCTTGAGCTTATCGTTACTCACCTGGCCAGCAAGACTACGGAGCTCATTCGCCGTGGCATCAATCTCGTCGGCACGGTTCTTGAGTGACACTGCACCATCGTTGAGCTGAGACACCGTAAGATTGACATGCTTGTTTGCAGCGTCGAATGCCTTTGCGAGCTCGGTAGAAACGTTATCGAACGAACCTGCGCTCCCATCAATAGCGGCATCGATCGCATCGCTGGCAGACTTGAGCGCTTGCTCGGAATCGGCAATACCGCTCTCGGCATGCTGCATGAGCTGCTTCACCGACTCCTCGGTCGATCCGGACTGTTTGAGCATGCCGCCCGCCGATGTCAGTGAATCGGACGTAGAACTCAAAATGCCCGCAAGCGACGTTGCACTGGCCTGAACGTCCTGCAGGTCCTGGACCGAATCGCCCAGCGTCGAGGACAGATTGGCGATAAAGTTGCTCACCTGGTCGGTGCTCATATAGTCGAGCAGGCTGGACACGGTCTTAAGGCCGATGGTCGTGATGGTCTTGGTAAAGGTCTCGTTGACCTGACTCTGGACGGCGCTCGAACCCTTTTCAGTCACGATCTGCGCGATGGCGTTGGCCTTCTGGTTCTCATAGAACTCGATATCGGCGTGCTTCACCTCGGTCGAGAAAAGCGTCATCATGTCGGCGCTAAACGTTTTAGGGATAACGACGGCAGCGTAGTACGCGCCCGACTTAACGCCCTCAATCGCCTTATCGCGGTCGTTGAGGACGACCCAATCGAAGTTCTCGTTGCCGCGCAGGGTGGAGGTTACGTTTTCGCCCACGTTGACCTCGACGGGAATCAGATCGCTCTCGTAGCCCTCGTCGGTGTTGACCACGGCGATCTTGAGATTGCCGGTGTTGCCATACGGATCCCAGCTTCCGGCGATGTTAAACCACGCGTACAGGCACGGCACGATAATGAGACCCATCACGACAATCAAGCCAATCACGGAGCGAGACACGTTTTGGACATCGCGCTTAAACAGGTGCAGGATGTTTTTCATTTATGCCTCACCTCCTTTGGAGTGCTTGCCAAGCGGGGTGGTGTCCCCGTCGTTTCCGTTTACGTTGTCAACGCCGTCGGCATCATGAGCTTTACGATGCGCACCGGTATGCGGCAGACGGCTCGTGGGCTGTTCGCTGTCCTTGGTGCCCCGCTCGCTGGCGTTGAGACCAAACATGCGACGGGCAGCAGGAATGGCGGCCGTGTGCTCGCGCATCTCGCGACGCAGGTCCTCATCCGAAAGCGCCGAGATGCGCATCTGGGTATTGAGGCTCGCGCGGATGTACTCGATGTTGATGAGCCAGCCACAGATGGCGATAACCGAAATGATCCAGATAACGAGCAGGATGATCTTGCCGTTATTGTCGATATCGAGCACCGTCGAAAGCACAAAGAGCAGAACCTGCACGCCTACCACGGCGGCAAAACCGCCCTTGATGTAGTACGGGTAGCGATGCTCAAACGCCACGGCATGATCGAGCAACTCGCGACGGTACGAATCGGAATCGAGCATGACGCGCATGGCCGTGCGCAGCGAATAGCGCTGGCGCGGCAGGTCGTTGGACTCGCAGATCATGAGCCCCGTCGTGGAAAGCTGCTTATCAAAGAGCAGATTGAGGTTGAGCAGCAACGGGCGCAGCTGCAGACCGATAAAGAGCGCCACGATCAGGAACACGCCCAAGATGCACAGGTTGAACAGGTAGTTGAACGAATACATGCCACCGACGGTCTCGCGCAGCAGGTTGATGCCATAGGTGAAGGGCAGCAGCGGATGCAGCCATTGGAAGAAGCCGGGCATCATCTCGATGGGATACATGCCCGACGAACCCGGAATCTGCACGATAACGAGAATGACACCGATAGCCTTGCCGATATGCTTAAACGTGGTGGACAGCGCATAGATGATGTTGACGTAGGTGAACGAGATAGCGATGCCGCCCAGCACGAACAGCAGCGGGTTGACGCACTGCACGCCAATCACCAAATCGCCCACCGTAACGATGATGGCCTGGAACGCACCCAGGATCACCATCAGCAGCCAGCGGCCAAAGTAGCCCTGACGCGCCGTAAAGCTACCGATGCCCTCGCGGTCGACCTCGAGCTTGTAGATAGCGATGAGCACATAGCCGCCTACCCACAGCGCCAGATTGGTGTAGAAGGGCGCGATGCCCGAGCCAAAGCTCTTGACCGGATAGATTGACTTGGACGTCAGCTCAACCGGAGATGCCATGAAATCTGCCACGTCATTGACGTCGACGTCCATGAGGTCGGCTAACTCGCCCATAGACTCAGAGGTCTGCAGCGCCGCAATGTCATTAGCGGCGGTCGCGAGCTTGTCCTGAACCTTGGCAAGGGAGGCATCGGTTTGGGACAGCGTGGTCTTTGCCTGCTTGAGCGTGGCGTCGAGCTGCGCCAGCGTGCCGCGCGCGCTCGCTATCGTGGGGGTCATACCCGATACAATGCCGGTCAAATCGCCCGAAACGGCGGCAAAGGAGTCAAGCGCGCTCGAAGCCTTCGGCAGCGCGTTCTGCCCCAGATCGGTCTGAGCCTGACCGAGGTTAGCCGTACCGGTCTTAATTGCCGTGTCGAGTTCGTTACTCGCGTTCGAGATTGCCTTAGCGTCGTTTGCCATGGCCCTCGACTGTGCAGAAAGGCCATCCTTAATGCTCTGCAGCTTCTGGTTTTGCTCGCGAAGCGAATTGATGGTCGACGCGATGAGCGCATCGGCGTTCTCCGATCCCGTCGACGTATCGTTAACGAGAATCTGCAGGCGCTCGATGACAGCGCTGTTGTGGTCAATCGTCGCCTGAAGGGATTCGAGCGAGTTGTCGATTCGAGTGGTCGTGGACGTAACCGTACCGGCGAGTTTGCCAATCGCGGCGTTCGCAGAAGCCGATGTCTTACTCAGCACGATGCTGCCCTCCGAAAGTGCCTTGGAGAGCGAGGTGATGGACTTGCCAGCCGTGGTGCGAGCTTCGCCCAGCAGATCATTACCCTGAGCGATTGCCTGCGTTAACGATGGCGCCTGTCCCTGCAGGCCCGCCAACGCAGCATCGGCCGAAGCAATCGAGCTGCTCGTCTTGTCGATGGCGGTGTTCATGTCGCCGATGGAATCACGTACTTCGCCCAGGGCATCAGACGCCTCGGACACCGAGCCCGCCAGCGAATCCTGGGTCTGGGTTGCCTTGTCTTTAAGGTCGATGCCAGCATCTTTGGCAATGCCCGCGACGGTCTCGCCCACCGTAGAGACAAACTCCGAGTTGATCTGCTCCTCGATGGTGTTGGCACCGGTATCGGTGACCTTGGGCGCAATGGCGCTCTTTTTCTCGTTGACGTAATAGGTGAGCTTCGGCTGATGGTAATTGCCGTCGAGCATCGAGACCAGGTTATCCGAGAAGTTCTTGGGGATTACGATGGCCGCATAGTACTCACCGCTCTCGACGCCCTCCTTGGCGTCGGCCGCCGAATCGACGAAGGTCCAGCCCAACTGATCGTTCTCCTTGAGCTGATCGACGACCTTATCACCCGCGTTGAGCTCACCCACCAGGTCGTTTTGGGTGCCCTGATCGTTGTTGGCGATGGCAATCTTGATACCCTGAGTGTTTCCGTACGGATCCCAGTTTGCCACGATGTTGTACCAGGCATACAGCGAGGGAATAACGCACACGCCGAGGGTAACCACCAAGGCGACGGGGTTCACAAGTAGTCGCTTAATGTCGCGCTTGAATATCGCAAAGGAGACCTTTGCATCGGATAGTTTGCTGCCGAGACTCACGCTTGGGCCATCCATCCTGTCGTTGAATCGAATCGTACTATCGACAACCATTGTACGTAGGCGCTTTAGTGTCTCACGGCACAATGGTGCTGAGTTTTGCGGGTAGCAATATACTACGAAGATGAGTTAGCGTACAGATGTACAGTATCTTTAATTTCAGCAGGTCACAAAACCACAACCCGCACAAATTAGCAATCCGAATAGTCATTGGGGACGTTCTTAAACGACTAGTCAAACAAGAACGTCCCCAACGACTACTTTTCCTCCGTCCCCAAGGGATCATTATTGGACCGTCGATGTTTTGGCAATGCCAGCGAGCGGGCGCCAGAGCGAACAAATTGGCATGAAAAGAGGACGGCATAGACCTCCTAGTCATGCCGTCCTCTTTGAATGACAAGTTGTCGCTCTGGTGCCCGCGCAGCGTCGGCTGGTCCACCGTTCGTTAGAACGGCGGAACGAAGGGCAGCGTCGAGTGGTTACATAAGATCGCAGATGGCTGCCGCGAAGGCAACGGGATCCTCGGGCAGAATGCCCTCGACCAGCAGGGCCTGGTCATAGAGCAAACCGGAGTACTGCTTGATCTTGTCGGCGTCGCCCGCCTTCTGAGCGGCGACGAGCTTGGAAAAGACCGGGTGCTTGGCGTTGAGCTCGAGCACGCGCTGGCTCTTGGGCATACCGTCGGGCGCGCCCTCGGGTCCCTTCTGGAGCACCTTCTCCATCTCGAGCGAAAGTGGGCCCTCGGTGGTGATACAAGCGGGGGCATCGGTCAGGCGCGCGGAGACGGCGACTTTCTCGACCTTGTCACCGAGCGCCTCCTTCATAGCGCTAAAGAGGTCCTCGTTCTCCTTGGTGGCGTCCTCGGCCTCCTTCTTCTCGTCCTCGGTTGCCAGGTCAAGATCACCGGTCGCAACGTTCTTGAGCTCTAGATGACGATCCTCGACCTCGGGCTCGGCACCGTCGGCCACAGCCTTCTCGGCAGCCTCGCGGGCAGCATCGTCCTCGTAGATCTTGGGCATATCGGCGGCAACGTACTCACGCATAGCCTGGAACGTGAACTCATCCACATCCTGCGTCAGCAGCAGCACGTCATAGCCGCGGTCGAGCACGCCCTTTACCACGGGCATCTTGGCCAAGCGCTCACGCGAGTCGCCGGCGGCGTAGTAGATGGCCTTCTGATCCTCAGGCATGCCCTTGGCATACTCGGCCAGGGTAATCATCTTCTGTTCCTTGGCAGACCAGAACAGCAACAGGTCGGCGAGCTCATCGGCCTTCATGCCATAGCTCGAGTAGATGCCGTACTTAAGACCGCGGCCAAAGTTCTCAAAGAACTTCTCGTAGGCCTCGCGGTCGTTGTCACGCATATCCTCAAGGTCGGCGGTAATCTTCTTTTCCACACGCTTGGCGATGGCCTTGAGCTGACGGTTCTGCTGCAGCGTCTCGCGCGAGATGTTGAGCGACACGTCGGCGGAATCCACGACGCCGCGGACAAAGTTGTAGTAGTCGGGCAGCAGGTCGTCGCACTTCTCCATGATCAGGACGTTGGAGCTGTAGAGCGCCAGACCCTTCTCGTAGTCTTTGCTGTACAGATCGAACGGCGCGCGTCCCGGCACAAACAGCAGGGCGTCATACTCGAGCGTGCCCTCGGCGTGGAAGCTGATGGTGCGCGCAGGATCGTCAAAGTCGTGGAACGTGGACTTGTAGAACTCGTCGTAGTCCTTCTGCTCGACATCGGAGCTGTGCTTCTTCCAGATCGGTGTCATGGAATTGACGGTCTCGAGCTCCTGGTAGTCCTCGTACTCGGGCTTGTAATCGTCGCCGGCGTCCTCGGGCTTGGGTTTCTGGCGGCTCTTGGACACCATCATCTGGATCGGGTAACGCACATAGTTGCTGTACTGCTGAATCAGGCTCTTGAGGCCCCACTCGGTCAGGAAGCGATCGTAGGTCTCGGCCTCGCCGTCGGCATCGAGCTTCTCATTCTCGCGCAGCGTCAGGATGACATCGGTACCGTGCTCGGCGCGCTCGCCGTCCTCGATGGTGTAGCCCTCAAGACCGTCGGATTCCCACACATGGGCGACGTCCTCGCCATAGGCGCGGCTCACGACCTTCACGTGGCTAGCGACCATAAAGGCCGAGTAGAAGCCCACGCCAAACTGGCCGATGATG
>CAJMRD010000010.1 GCA_905215725.1 uncultured bacterium
AGGTACTGCTTATAGGTCTCGCAATAGGCCTCCATGGCCTCCAGGGCCGCCTGGTCCACCAGGTCATAGCCGTTTTTGGGGCTGGAGAAGAGCTTTTCGCGCTTGGCCTTCATTTCGTCTGTCATGGTTTTGATTCCTCCTCAAATATGTTCGATTTCCCGGAGTATTTTCCGGAAGAAAATCCGTGCCTGATCCCGGAACTGCGCCGGACCGGCGCAGGTGTTTTCCAGGATATGGGAGCAGTGCTCCCGGTAAAAGCCGTCGGACGGCTGGGCGGAGATCCGCAGCCGGGCATAGTCCCGGCTGATGCCGTCCCGGGCCATGATGCGGCGGACCCGATCCTCCGCTGGGGCCAGCACCTCCACGGTGCAGGCGCACAGCCGGTCCAGGCCGCTTTCCACCAGGTTGATGGCGTCCAGCCCCACCTGCACGGCCTCTTTTGTGACGCGCACGAGATCGGCCGCCTCCGGTGACACCTCGCCGATGCAGAACATACGGCTCGAATCACTAAAGTAGCCGTCCAGGATCGTGGAGCAGTCCACGTTGATAATATCGCCCTCGTGCAGCACGTCTGTATCACAGGGGATGCCGTGGCAGACGACGTCGTTGATCGAGGTGCACACGCTCTTGGGATAGCCCTCGTAGTTGAGGTCGGCCGGCGTGCCACCGTGCTCGACGGTGTAGTCGTAGATCATCTGGTCAATCTGGTTGGTGGTCATGCCCGCGGCGATGTGTTCGCCTACGTAATCGAGCACGCCCACGTTGATAGCGGCCGAGCGCTTGATGCCCTCGATATCGGCGGGCGTCTTGTAGAGCGTACGGGGCAGAACCTCCCAGCCCTCCTCCCACAGGCGCTCGAGGCGCTCGTCGAAGGCGCTGTGACATTTCTTATATTTTTTGCCGCTGCCGCACCAGCAGGCGTCGTTGCGGCCGGGTACGGGTCCTTTGTCATACATGGCTAACTTCCTTTCATCCGCAGCTAGTATAGCCCACTCACGCGTCCATAAAAGTTGCGGTGATATAGTTCCGATTTAAGCGGTTTAACAGCATAAATAGGAACTATATCACCGCAACTGATGGAGTGGGATGGCGGACACTAGCTGCTGCGTGGTTTTGCTAGTAGCTCACCTGGCAGGGAATGCCGAGGGCGCGCACGCGTGCGGCGATGGCGTCGAGGGCCTCGGGCGCTGCTTTGGCAAGGCCGGCGACCGGCGTCTCGCGAGCCACCGTGTAGATGGTCGCTTCTTGTGGGCGAATGCGCTCAAGTGCCGCGAGCCAGGGGGCAACGTACTCCTCGCCGGTGTTATCGAGAGACTTGCCCCGGTACTCACCGCTCAAAAACATCGTCTGGATAATAACGTGACCGTCAAAGCTTGCGAACGTCTCGATCTGGTGCTCGACGTCGTAGGGGCCAACAGGCTGGTCGAGCAGCTGGATAAACGCCGGGTCGACCGTATCGAGCTTGAGGATGTTGTCGTCGACCATCATGAGCGCATTGTGTACCTCGGGGCGGTCGGCGCGCGTGCCGTTGGAGAGCACGGCAATCTTGGAGTTTGGGGCCAGCTGGTCGCGAAGCGCGACGGCACCGGCGATGGCCTGCGGAAACTCCGGTGCGACGGTGGGCTCGCCGTTGCCTGCGAAGGTGATCACATCGGGGAGCTCGCCCTCGGCTGCCATATCGCGCAGCTTTGCCTCGAGCGCGTCGAGTACCACGGCAGCTGTGTTGTACGGCTCGTGACAGGGGCGCTCGGCGTTGAGGCCGTTTTCGCAGTAAATGCAGTCGAACGTGCAGATTTTGCCGCTGGCCGGCATCATGTTGACGCCGAGCGAGAGACCAAGGCGACGGCTGCGAACGGGCCCAAAGATGGGGCTGACATTCAAAAACGTAGACATAGGCATATGCTCCTCAAGACAATTGTGCCTAAGCATAGCATCGGCTCCAAAGCAGGGTGCGGGCTCTTGCTTTACAAGTTTCGTTTTTTCACGTCGCTCATTATGCCGTGTCATGAAAAGCCTCGGGTCGGGTAAAGTTAATCTGTTAACAAGGCGTAAAGAAATGCGGGTCTATCCAGCCGTACTGACGCGCAACTGGATGGGCGTTGATGATGGGGGCACAACATGGATTTTACGGTCGAGAATGCGGGCACCACGATTGCCTGTCGCGAATATGCCGGCCCGGATGTGTCGCCTGATACTCCTGCCTTGGTGTGCGTGCACGGCGCTTGTGTCGACGGCACATTTTTCGACGGCATTGCATGTGAGCTCAGTCACAACTACCGCGTAATTGCCTACGACCGCCGCGGCTGTGGCGGCAGCAGCGAAGCGGCAGACGGACGCTACGACCTCGCCGCCCAGGCCGCCGACCTGCAGGCCGTTATCGAGCATATTGGCGCTCCGGCAAACGTACTCGCGCACAGTGCCGGTACGTTGGTGGCCCTGGAGCTTCTCCGTGCAAACCCCGCCATAATCTCGCGTGCGATTCTGCATGAACCCGCCGTGACGGATGAGGGTGCCGGTCTGGGCGCTGCCCCGGTTTTGCTCGAGATGATCGCCGCGGGAAAGGTCTCCAGGGCATTACGGGCCTTCCTTGGAGCCCTCGGCGACTTGGACCCCGAGGCTCCTGGAACGACCGAAGCAGAAGCCAAGCATGCCCTGCGCAACGGCCGCAGTTTCATGGCAAACGAATACGGGATTACTATGACCTGCGTTCCCGATTGGGATAGCGTTCGCGCGTCAAAAACGGTGGCCGCCGTGCTCCTGGGCGAGCTCTCGATTGGCACGCCCCGTGAGGCTGGTACGCGAGCGGCTGCCGAATATCTCGATTGTCTTCTCGTGACGATCCCGGGCGCGCATAACGGTCTGCGCGATCGCCCGGCAGCGGCTGCCCGGGCTGTCCGTGGCATCCTGGGGCTCTAACACCCGCAATGGCTAAAGCAGGCTTCACCCGCAAACGTTTCGGCCGTGTTAACAAATGTGCTCAAAACCTCACGTCTGCGACTTCAATCGCGCCGCCTGCCAACTCATAAAAATGTAACAGCATTCACGTACTTACCTGCATCGACAAGGTGTTACCCTTGTAGCATTTGGAACCCACCGCTACCATGCGAAACTATCGAAAGGGCCCCATATGCTCAATAATCACGAGGTCAATCTAACCGACGAGGAGGCTGCCGCCGAGGTCGCCCGTGTCGCGAAGACCTACCCCGTGGTGCGTTTGCTGTCGGCCGATCAGATTAAGAACGAGCCTAACTGCCTACTCGCCGGCAATCGGTGTCCTTGCCTGCGTCATTCAAGTCTTGAGGCCTTGACAGATTCCGATGAGGTGTCGGAGCAACTGCTCAACGATGGCGTTGAGTACCGCGCCCATCTGCGCCCTCTGAAGGTCGAGGGCGAGCCTCACGTCCTGCTGATGGTGCGTCCGATCGATGAGCAAGAGGCCGCAGAAGAGGACCTTGTCTACACCGACGTGCTGACGAGCGTGCGCAATCGCCGATATTACGAGGAAAAGCTTCGCAGCGCCCGCATGAATGCCGGCGTTGCGATGATTGACCTTGATGATTTTAGGGCCTTCAACGATACGTGTGGCCGTCATGCCGGCGACCTTGCACTCGGTGCTGTGGCGACAGCCATACGCAGCGGAATTCGTTCGACTGACGAGCTTGTGCGCTATGGCTGCGACAAGTTTGTGGTCGTCATGCCCAATATTCCCTCCGATGACTTCGCCCGTCGCCTGCATCAGGTATCCGAAGCCGTTCATTCCACGATTATTCCGGGCCATGAGTACGTGAGCTTGACGGCATGTGTTGGTGGCGTTCGCATTCATGGCGAGACGGTCGATGAGGGCGTTGGCCGTGCTGTCCAGTTACTGAGCCGCGCTAAGGCAAAAGCCGGTACGGTCGTGACCGATGCCGATTCCATCGAGGCCTTCCAAAGCGAAAAGCCTTTGGTGCTTATCGCCGATGACTCCGAGATGAATCGAGCCATTCTCAACGAGATGCTCAAGGACGAGTATTGCATCCTCGAGGCCGACAACGGTCGTACGGCGCTCGACATGGTCGACCGCTATGGCGATGAGTTATCGCTCGTGCTGCTGGACATTGTCATGACGGGCATAAGTGGCTTTGAGGTGCTGGCCGATCTGTCGCGCCGATCGGGTATCGATAATCTGCCTGTCATCATGATTTCGAGCGAAGATTCCGATGATGCGGTTCTGCGCGCGTACGAGCTGGGCGCCTCGGACTATATCAACCGCCCGTTTGACTCCCGTGTCGTGCGCCGCCGTGTAAGCAACACCATCCGCCTATACGCCAAACAGCGCCGCCTGACGAACCTGCTGTCCCAGCAGTACAACGAGCGCGTCAAGAACAGTCGCATGCTCATCGACATCATGGCCGGCGTTATGGAGCTTCGCAACGGCGAGAGCGGCAGGCACGTTACGAACATCGAAAAGCTGACCGAGCTGCTGCTCGGCTGTCTGGTCCAGCGTAGCGGCGCGATCTCCCTCGACAATGAGGAGCGCTCCACGATTGCCCTGGCTTCGGCGCTGCACGATATCGGCAAGATGTCGATTGACGATGCGATTCTCAACAAACCCGGACGCCTTACGCCCGAGGAGTTCGAGATTATGAAGACGCATACCACGATCGGCGCCGACATGTTGCTTGAGCTGGGTAGCCATCACGCCGGCAATGCGCTTATGGAATATGCGTACCAGATTGCGCGTTGGCATCACGAGCGTTGGGACGGCAAGGGTTATCCCGATGGCCTTAAGGGCGACGAAATTCCCATTGCCGCACAGGTGGTTTCGGTGGCCGACGTGTACGATGCGCTGACGAGCGTGCGCGTGTACAAGGATGCCATCCCGCACGAGGAGGCTATCCAGATGATCCTGGACGGTAAGTGCGGTACCTTTAACCCGTTGCTGCTCGATTGCCTGCTCGAGGTGCAGGACCAAATTGCCGAAACCTTGGCACGCCCCGCTGACGTCGTCGCGTTTCCCACGATTTAGTTTGACCAAAGGAGTTTTTAACCCATGATTTCCATGCGTGAGGCGTATGAGAAGATCGGCGCTAATTATGATGACGCGTGCGCTCGGCTGATGGGCGAGGAAATGCTTGCCCGCTTTGCCCTCAAGTTTTTGGATGACGAGAGCATGGACAAGCTGGAGGCTGCCATGGCGGCGGGAGACGCTGAAGGTGCGTTTATGGCAGTGCATACGCTCAAGGGCGTGAGCCAGAACCTGGGATTCGATAATCTGTACGAGCCGGCGGTCGTGGTAACCGAAGCGCTGCGCGGCGCCGATGCCGTTGACGGCGTCCGCGAGGGGATGCATGCGTTGCAGCAGCAATATGCGGCTACGATGTCGGCTCTGCGCGAGGCGGCCGAGTAAGAGGCTGTGAGCCTTGATTGACTATGAGAGTGGATAATCTCCCGTTTTAGGCCCGGTGGCGGCCTCAAAGTGGGAGATTATCCACTCTCGTTCGATACGTGTCCAAAAATCCACGCTCACCCCTTCTGATTAGTGAATGGCCTATGCGCACTGGCGGGGCTTTCCGCATGCAATCCATATCGTTGTTCGATAAACTGTTCGAATAACGATAGAGTCGATGAGGGTGAGTGTATGTCCAACAGCGTTCAGCGTATGGCCAAGGCGGGCGAAAATATCAGGAAGCTTGGTTTTTGCATGGCAGCCGTTTTTGCAGGGATGCTCGTCGCTTTTGCCGCGTTGGTTGTTTACGTGATCTGGTATGCGGTTGCAAACGTTGCTTCTGTCGATTCTTTCGGTGTCGTGACGCTTCTCGATGGCGGGTGCATCGTTATCCCAAGCGGACTGTGCCTGGCGCTCGTCGTGGGTATTTCGCTTGTCGTTTTGTGCGGGATCAGCCGTAATATCTCTCGGGGCGTCTCGCCCTTTACCAAGACGCATGTGCGGCTTATCCGTGTTCTCGCGCTTGCCTTTGCTGTTAACGCCGCGGTTTCGCTTGTTGGTGCCTATGGATCGGTTAGTCTCACCATTGGCGGACTGGAGCTTTACATCGTGCCTCATTCCTTCGTTATTGAGATTTGCCAAGGCGCTACCTTTGATGCGGGGTCGTTTATCGGCGCAGTTGTCTGTTTGTTTATCTCGGCGATCTGGAGTTATGCCTCGCTGCTCCAAGAGCAGTCTGACGAGCTTGTGTAGGAGGAAACATGAGCTATCTCATCATCGAGCTTGAGACGCAGCTGCTTAAGACCGGAAAGACCAGCGCTGATCTGATTCGGGCGACGGGGCATACTCCGGCTAATATTTCAAAGCTTAGAAACGGAAAGATAAAAGCTATTCGCCTAAAGACGCTTCTCGATATCTGTGATGAGCTTGATTGTCAACCGGGAGATATTATTCAGCGCGTGAGTGAGAAAGAGCTTGAGGAGCTTATTGTTGAGCGTGCAAAAAACGTTGTGAGGCAGATGCGGGACGGCGGAGGCAATGAGGCGTCGCTTCCGACATCAGTCTTTGCTGTCGATTTGAGCGACGAGTAGCTTAAGGCGAACAACTAAAACGAAATATCAGCGTGAAGGGACCCGTGTCTAACACGGGTTCTTTCTTTTAGATTATCTTGACAAATATAAGTTATCGAAAAACAATAACACAAAGTAAAAGCGATAATAGAAAGGAGGAACGATATGAGCTGGATTGTCAAACCGAGTTATGTGGACCCCGGTGGTGGGTGCAACGGTTACTGCAAGACATTCTGTGGAGCACGCACTTGCGTCAATAACTGCAGCAAAAGCTTCTGTTTAGTTAATCTCTAGCAGTTGCGGCTGCTGCCAGGCGACAGTCTGGCAGCAGCGGTTTTGCTATCAAGCAGAACGGGAGGCCAATGAGTGCATCAGCGATAAAGCTATCAAAGGTGTCAAAGCGCTACGGGAAACGGTGCGTTTTGCATGACGTTTCCTTCGAGGTGCATCAGTCTGAGCTCTGTGCCCTTGTCGGTGCAAACGGTGCGGGCAAAAGCACGCTTATTAAAATCGTCTTGGGCCTCTGCGAGCCATCGTCGGGGAGCGTGGAGCTCTTTGGAGGCAAATCAAAAAGAGAGCTTGGCTTGATGCGGACGCGTGTCGGCTATGTGCCAGATTCCAGCGGAGCATACCAATCCCTCAGTGCGGTTGAGAATCTCCAAATCCGATGTTTGGAATGGGGGCTTGATGCGAATCGTGAGATTCCTCGCGTTTTGAGCCTAGTCGGGCTGGACGTCGAAGAGAAAAAGAGCGTGAGCAGTTTTTCTCTGGGAATGAAACGGCGGCTGGATATAGCTACGGCTTTGTTGGGTGACACTGATCTGCTTATTTTTGATGAGCCAGCAAACGGGTTGGACCCGCTGGGCATCGAGAGTATATGGGCCCTTATCGGTCGATTGAATCGAGAACAGGGTAAGACCATGCTCATCTCTAGCCATGATTTGGATGAGTTGGCATCGGTTGCAACAAGCTGCCTGTTTCTTCATGACGGCGAACTGCTGAAAAAGGAATCGATGGACGTCATAAGGGATGAGGCGTCGTCCCTAAAAGAGTATTACAGGCGCTTGATGAAGGCGGTCTCGCTATGAAGCGGGCGATCCATCCCATAAAGGCAGATATGATGCGTTTGCACAGGATGTTTCCGGCGAAGTTTGGTCTTGCGCTTATGCTGGCGTTCGGCCTTCTCTTCGGCATCTTTCTAAAAAACGGAACAACGTTGCTCGCCTTTGGCAATAGCGTTTTTGGGGAGGATATTGGCTTCTGCTGGAATGTAATCGATCCTTCTGCACCCGATGAGTCCCTTGTGCGCAGTGCTTTTGCCGGCACCTCTCTGTTCGTTCCGCTCATCGTTTGCCTGGCGATTTTACAGGAGCGCGGCTATGAAGAGGGATACCGAATTTCTTCAGCAAGAGGTCTTGCCTGCTTTAACGGGGCTCTGGCACATGTACTTTCGTCTGCTTTAATAATTGGCGCAGCATATAGTGCGCTTTGCCTTCTTCTGTTTGCAATAGCGATAACACGTGGGGGGCAAAACTATGCGTATAGCATGCTGGCTGCATTTTTGCCCGCGATGATGATTAACGCCGTATTGGTGATATCGGTTGCGTTGGAGACGGTGACCATCTATCGGATTACAGGCAGCGCCGTATTGAGCGGGGCTGTGGTAATAATCGGATTTGTCATGAGCTTGACGCTCTACGGAACTTACCTTCAGACACCCATACCGTCCTTGCGATGGATCTTCTTTCTTCCGGGGCCGTACCTTGGAGTCGGATGTGCCCTTGGGTATAGCGATATGGGGCAGCTGACGCTTCTGGGATATGGCGTGGCAGCCAGCTGTCTATCGGTATTGATTTACGCTCTCTTGAGCTTTCGCGCTGGGGGTGTGCTCAATGGCTCGTCAGATTAAAAGACTTCTCCAGTCAGAATTGAAGCATGTGAGCAAATGGATGTACGCTTTAATCTTGGTAATTTATGCGTGCATGGTGGTATTGCAGCTTAATTCTTTCCCGATGTGGTTCTGTAGCCTCCGTGAGAACAGTTTCTTGGGCTTTTTCCCAGACCCGACGCTTCTGCTGTCGGCAGAGGATGTCCTTCTATTTGGTAATGCAGAGGTTTTTCGCGGTCTGCTGTTCAACGTAGCCCCGTTGGCTCATGCATTGTTCTTTCCGTTCATCGCGGCTTGCATTGTGCCGCGCTTTGTCAGTTCGGGCTTTATTGAGGAACCGTGGGGGTTGTCGGAGGCTCGGGGAGGGAAGCGTGTGTGCGCTATCGTTGCGCGAGTGGTGCTGTCTTCTTTTGCCCTTTTGGGCGCGTTTATCCTGTCGAGTGTCGTTTTGTACTGTCTTAACTGCGTAATCGTTCTGGATGCTCAGCAGTATTTCAACCTGCATGTATTTTGCTATCGACTTGTTCTTGCTGCCGCTGCCTGCCTTGCATACGTGGTCTCTTGCGTGATCGCTGTTTCCTATTTTGGGTCCGGCTTCGGTCCGATTGGCATGCTGTTACTTGTCAACGTTGTAGCGATCTACATACAGATCGGGGCCAATTCCATGCTTCCGCTTCCAGCCTCGATGCTCATGTGGATTTGTGGCGTGACCCCGTTGGGGAATAGTCAATGCATTTCGATTCTAATTGACTGCCTAATAAACGTAGCAAGCGTTTTTGCCATTTGCTTTACCGTCGACCGATTGCGGTCGAGATTTCTTTGATTGCTTGTGAGGGATAATCATACCGAGCATACCAAATACAGGGGGCGCGGGCACCGTGGCTGATGTCCGCGCCCCCTCGGCATGGAAGGTTTAAGCCTGTGTGATTCGCGAGCTAGCGAGCCTGCTTAACCTTGGCCGCTGCCTCGACAAACGACTTCCACAGGTTAAAGTCGGTCTCGAGCGTCTTCCACGTGTACTCAGGGTGCCATTGTACGCCCAGGCAGAAAGGCTGGCCTTCGACTTCGATGCACTCGGGAACGCCATCGGTTGCCTTGGCGACCAAGCGCGTGCTTTTACCCAGACGATCGACGCAGCAGTGGTGTGCGGAGTTGGTCTGGATCAGCCTGTGCCCGCCAACCGCGCGCTCCAGCAGCGAACCCGGCACGACCTCGACGGGATGCACGGGGTCGTTGAGCACGTGGGTATGGCGCCACTGCGTGCGGCCCTCGCGAGCGCCCAGGCTCGGCACGTCCATGCACAGGGTGCCGCCAGTGGCGACATTGAGCAACTGCGTGCCGCGGCAGGTGGTAAAGAGCGGCTTTTTGGCACGGAGCACCTCGCCGACCAGCTTAAACTCAAAACTATCGCGGATCTCGCAGCAGAGGGTGGGGTCGTAGGGTCGATCATCGCCCCAACGTTTGGGATTGACATCGGGGCCGCCGGGAATGGCGATGCCGTCGGCGATATCGACGTAATGACGGATGACCTCAATGTCCTCGGTGATGGACATCGGCAGCGGCAGGCCGCCGGCGGCAAGGATGGCATCGACAAAGACACTTGCGATTTCCTCGTTGGGAGAGAGCGTCTCGCTTAAAAACGGCTTTGCCTCTTCCCAGCGCGGCGCGACGAGGATGAGCGGTCGGTCGGCGGGGGCGACGTCGACGTGCGGGGTGTAAGACGATGAAGTGCGAGTTCCGATCATAGGTGTAGCTTTCGAATCTGAAGGTGACAGGGCGCATGAGAGACGTGGGACAACGCTTCCGATGGATTTGTCCCACGGGGTAGCCGGTTAGTGGCCCTTGATGGAGTTGAGGAAGTCCTGGGCGCGCTTGGTCTGGGGATGGTCGAAGAACTCGTCGGGCGTGCCGGTTTCCACGATCTGGCCGTCGGCCATAAACACGACGCGATCGGCCACGCGGCGGGCGAAGTTCATCTCGTGCGTGATGACGATCATCGTCATGCCCTGCTGGGCCAAACGCACCATGACCTCGAGCACCTCGTTGATCATCTCGGGATCAAGAGCGCTCGTGGGCTCGTCGAAGAGCATGGCCTTGGGTTGCATGGCAAGCGAGCGGGCGATGGCTACGCGCTGTTGCTGGCCGCCCGAGAGCTGTGCGGGCACCTTATCGGCCTGCTCGGCCACGCCCACGCGGCTCAGCAGGTCCATGGCGCGCTCACGGGCCTCGTCCTTGGAGACACCCAGCACATCGACCGGCCCCAGCATGACGTTTTGCAGTACGGTCATATGTGCAAACAGGTTGAACTGCTGAAACACCATGCCCAGCTCGGCACGCATGCGGGCAAGGTCCTTGCCTTCCTGCGGCAGGGGCTCGCCCTCGATGAGGATCTCGCCCGAGTCGATGGTTTCCAGGCGGTTGATGGTGCGGCACATGGTTGACTTGCCCGAGCCCGAGGGGCCGATCACAACGACGACCTCGCCGCGGTCGACCGAGAGATTGATGTCGTTGAGAACGTGCAGGTCGCCATAGTGCTTATTGACGTGTCTGAGCTCGATCAGCGGCTGATTGCCGGTGGAAGAGGTGCTCTGTGCCATGGTGCTCGGCTCCTTATGACTCGAAATGGTAAAGCGTTAGCGGATGATGGTCGCGCCGGTCTTGTGCGAAACATAGACAGCGGCCTTGTTGATCGCGACGTTGATGAGGATGTAGATGACTGCGATCACCAGGTAGACCGATACGAGGGCATCGTAGTTGGTAATGAGCACGCGGGCGTTTTGCATGAGGTCGGGGTAGCTCACCACATAGGCGACGGTGGTGTCTTTGACTACGACCACGAGCTGCGAAATCAACGACGGAATAATAAACCGAATCGCCTGCGGCAGCACGATTTTAAAGGTGATTTTAGCCTTGGAGAGACCGAGCGCCTGGGCTGCCTCGACCTGACCGCGCGGCACGGCGTTGACGCCGGCGCGGAAGATCTCGGCAAGTACGCCGGCTGCAGCGAGCGCGACAGGAAGCGTGAGCATCCAAAACGACGGCAGCGCGATCTTGTACTGGGGCAGCACCAAAAAGAAGAAGTAGATGAACAGCAGGCTCGGTACGCCACGGAAGAAATCGGTGAGCACGCGGCAGACCAGCTGCAGCGGCTTAATGTCGCTGGTACGGCCGAGCATAAGGGCTAAGCCCAGCACCAGCGCGATGGCGCCAGCGGTGAGTGCGACTTTAACGGTGCCCTCAAAGCCGGCAAGCAGGAACTTCCAGGTGGTGAGGTGCGTAAAGAAATACCAATAGTGGACCGAAAGCTGGCCGGTCACATAAAAGCGCTGCAGTACCAGGACGACGAGTGCGGCGACGGCAACAAGCGAGATGGCGGTGCCGATGCGAATCTTGGCGCGCATCTTGGGGCCGGGAGCCTCGTAGAGCGCATCGCGCATGGTAAGCGCAGGGGAGGAGTGCTTGCTCATCGGAGGATCCTCACCTTCTTATCGATGTGGTTGCCAATGTGGCTCACCACAAAGGCCGTGCCCAGGTAGCCGAGCGCCGAGATAAAGAACGCGGCGACGCCGCCAAGTGAGCGCGTGTTGATATAGCTCACCACGCCGGTGAGCTCCTGCGGCTTAAGCGGCACCTGGCTGCCGAGCGCAGTGGTGAGCATGACGGCGATAAAGAGGTTGGTCATGGGCAGCACGCTCGAGCGCAGCGCCTGCGGAATCACGATTTTGGCGAGGATACGGTTAAAGCTCATGCCGAGAGAACGTGCTGCTTCCACCTGGCCGACGCCGACGGTGTTGATGCCGCTCATAAAGTTCTCGGAACCAAAGGCAGAACCCAAGAGCACCGTAGCGACGATAACGCAGGTGCGGTAGGGCAGGACGACCTTGAGCGGTGGCAGCGCGTAGACGACGATAATGAGCAGCGCGATGCCGGGGATGTTACGAAAGACCTGGACATACAGGTCGCCAAAGACGCGCAGTGGCTTGAGTGGCGACACGCGCATCACGGTGACGGCGACGGCCAGCACCATGGCGATGGCAAACGACTCAAGAGTCATGCCCCAGGTCGCTAGAAGCGCGTCGATATAGTTCTGGCCATAGAGCGACCAGAGCTCGGAGAGACTCATGCGGACCTCCCGCCGATAAGGAAAGGGGCTCCCGCGTGTACGGAAACCCCGACAACTCAGTGAGGAAACAGTTTATCGCAATAAAGCGCATCGTGCGTTTCCATATGGTTTCGTTGCGGCCGTTACCAGGCTCGCTGCCTAGGCCCCGATCTCGGGCAGCTCGGGAACATTGGTGTCGCCCGTACGGTCGCCGATGCAGATCTGCCACAGCTCGGTCCAGGTGCCGTCGTCCTCGATCTTCTTAAGGAAGTCGTTGACAAAGGCGACGCCGTCGGAATCGAGCGGCAGACCGATGCCATAGGGCTCCTTGCTGCCGAAGGGCTTGCCGGCGATCTTGTACTTACCGGGCTCGCGGACCAGGGCGCTCTGCTGCATGTTGTTATCGATGACGTAGGCGTCAACGCGGCCCTGCTGAAGTGCCTGGCGGGCCTCCTCGTCGGTCTTGAACTCCTGCTGGCTGGCCTTGGGAGCGAACTCCTCCAGGATGGCGGGGCCGTTGGAGCCGGACTGGACGGCGACGTTTTTGTCGGCCAGGTCGTCGACGCTCTTGATGTCGTCGTTATCGGCAAGCACCAGGATGGCCTGCTGCGTGTAGTAATAGGGACCGGCAAAGGATACAAGCTTCTTGCGCTCGTCAGTGATGGTGTAGGTGGCAAAGACGGCGTCGACCTGGCCGTTCTGCAAGACGGACTCGCGCGTGTCCGAGGTCACCTGGGTGATCTCGACCTTGTTCTCGCCCAGGATGTAGTTGGACAGGAGCTGTGCGATACCGGCGTCGAAGCCGCGGGTCTGACCGTCTTTCTCGTTGAGGAGGGAGAAGAGCGTGGAAGTCTGAACGCCACCGATCTTAAAGACGCCGGCGTCCTTAACGGCCGTGGCCCAGGTGCTGGCGGCGATGGCGTCGTCATCGGCCTTGGGGCCGTTGTCGACGAGCTTGTCGAATGCCTTAGCGTCGAGCGTGGTGGAAGCCTCGGTATCCTCGGAGCTCTTGGAAGAGCCGGCGGCGGAACCCTTGTCGGCCTCGGCGCTGGTGTCGGAGCAGCCGGCAAGACCAAGGCCGGCGACGGTTGCGAAGGTGGCGGCAACGAAGCCGCGGCGGTCGAGAACGACCTGCTGGGAGAGGTTCTTGCTCATGGTAGAACACCTTTCTCAATAAAATCCCTAGCGGTTGAGTAGAGTTATACCCTATCGCGCTCAAATGGGTCAACACGAAATAACTCAGAAACATACTTACCTTATGGGTTATTCTACCTACTAAAAAGGGACAGGCACCTTCGTGGTGGTTTTGGCCGATGCGGCGGCATGCCTTGTTGCTTTGTCTCGATCTGTAACATCTGCAGCCGTTTTTGCCGAGCGACTGTTACAGATCGAGATTTTCTCTTCAGGGGAATTCGAATGTCTCAATCTGTAACATCTGGACGGCCAAAAGGTCTCTATCTGTTATAGATTGAGACAAAGGTCTGGGACTAGGACGTCTTATCCAGATCTGTAACAGTTAGACGGAAATTCGGACCCTAGATGTTACAGATTGAGATAATCGCGTCGCGAAAATAAAAACCTCCGCAGGGGTGCTTTCCTTGCGGAGGTTTTCTTACTCGTTGAGTAGTCTTACGGCTTCGGCGGCCATGTTCTCGACCGTCATGCCGTTCTGAGCGAGCAGCTCGTTGGGGTCGTAGCGGTCGGGGAAGCCCTTGGCGATGCCGAAGGTGCGCGTGCGCACAGGCGTGCAGGCCAGATAGCACGCGACGCGCTCGCCCCAGCCACCGTCCAAGATGCCGTCCTCGAGGGTGACGACAACGCGATGCTCGGCGGCAAGACTGTCGAGGAACTCACGGTCAAGCTCGGTTGCAAAGCGCGGGTTGACGAGCGTGGCCTCGATACCGTACTCGGCAGCCAAGCGGTTTGCCACGCGCTCGCCCAGCTCAAAGAAATCGCCAAGCGCGAGCACGGCAACGTCGCGGCCCTGACGCACCACGTTGTAGCGAACGGCACTGTAGTCGGTGTCTTCGGCAGGCGCAAGGTCGGGACGGCTTACCAAGCCAATGCCCGGTACGCGGATCGCCGCGGGATGCTCGCGGTGGTCGAGCGACCAGCTCAGCATGGACAGATATTCCTCCATGCAGGCCGGCGCCAAGTAGTGCATGTTGGGAAGACCGCCCAACATGGAAATATCAAAGAACGAAAGGTGCGTCTCGGACGTGGTGCCAAAGATTGACGCACCAAACACCAAAATGGTTGCCGGGGCGTCGTTGAGGCACAGGTCGTGCCACAGCTCGTCGTAAGCGCGCTGCAAAAACGTGCCGTACACACCAAAGACTGGCTTGGCGCCCGAGCGCGCAAGCGCGGTGGCAAAGGTCACGGCGTGCTCCTCGGCAATGCCCACATCGACGAACTGTTTGCCGGCGGCAGCGCGAAGCTCGGGTGTAAAGCCCATGATGTAGGGCGTGGCGGCCGTGATGCCCACGACCTGCGAATCGCGCTCGATGGCGGCGCTGAGCGCCTCGCCCGTAATGTCGGCATAGGTGCGCGGCGCAGGCTCGCTCGGATGGCCCGGGCAGAGCTTGCGTCCAGTTGCCATGTCAAACGGACCCACGTGATGCCAGCGTTCGGGGTCGTTCTGGGCTGGCTCAAAGCCCTTGCCCTTGGCGGTGGAGACGTGCAGCACGATGGGATGATCGATATTGCGCAGTTCCTGCAACGCGTCGACGAGGGCCAACACGTCGTTACCGGCGTCCAGATAGCGGTAGTCGAGCCCCATCGCGCGGAAAACGTTGCGCTCACAGGTACCGTTGCTGGCGCGCAGCTCGGCCAGATTGCGATACAGGCCGCCATGGTTCTCGGCAATGGACTGGTCGTTATCGTTGACGATGATGATCAGGTTGCTATCGAGTTCGGCGGCATTGTTAAAGCCCTCAAACGCCAAGCCGCCCGAAAGCGAGCCGTCGCCAATAACGGTGATGACGTTGTACGTATCGCCCGCCAGGTCACGAGCGTGCGCCAGGCCGCAGCCCAGGCTCACCGACGTGGAGGTATGGCCCATGGCGAACAGGTCGTGCTCGGACTCGTCGGGATTGGCAAAGCCAGAGGCCTCGCCAAAGCGCTTCGGATCGATATAAGTGTACGCGCGCCCAGTCAGCGCCTTGTGGGCGTAGGTCTGGTGCGAAACGTCAAAGAGAATCTTGTCGATAGGGGAGTTAAACACGCGATGGAGCGCGACCGTAAGCTCAACGACGCCCAGGTTGGGGGCAACGTGCCCGCCGACGGCGGCGGAGCTTTCGAGGATGGCGTGGCGAATCTCGTCGCAGAGCTGCGGGAGCTCGGCACGATTAAGAGCCTTGACGTCCTCGGGCGTTGTCGTTTGCGTAAGCAGCATCGTTGTGGGTTACTCCATGCGAATCGAGCGTCGGCGCTCCCTCGGCCGACACAATTGCACAAGACAGTCTCGCACATTTTGGCGTTTGATATGTGACGGCGGCGCGGTAATTCGCCAACTGGTGGGGCAAAACGTTTTGTCCGATGCCATACTGGTAGATTCGATGATGATTTTATTCCATGCGTGCAGGCCGTGGCTTGCCGCCATGAGCCGCCGGAAGGAGGCAGCATGTCCGATGCCGTTCGTGCCGAGAAAATCGCGTGCGAAGTAGACCATGCTGCCCGTCAACTGGCACAGGCGGGCCGTCTGGACCTGACGCGCGAGTTTATCCAGCATGGCGATGTGACGGTGTATGCGCATGTGATCTCGGTGGCGCGGGCGAGCCTGTCCTTTGCCGAGCGCTTGGGCCGCGTCGGTGTTTCGGTCGACCGTGCCTCGCTGCTGCGCGGAGCCCTGTTACACGATTACTTTCTCTACGATTGGCACGACCCCGACCCAAGCCATCGGCTGCATGGCTTTCGCCACCCGTTTTTTGCCCTAGCGCGCGCGGAGGAAGATTTTGAGCTGACGTCGCGCGAACGGAATATTATCGCGCGACATATGTTTCCGCTGGTGCCAGTGCCGCCGACGTGTCGCGAGGCTTGGATTGTATGCCTGGCTGATAAGTGGTGCGCACTGTGCGAGACGGTCGCCGGCCGTCTGCCGCGCAAAGACGGCGCGAACGATTTGAACGAGGGCTCGAGTGACGGCTCGAGTAAAGAATCGAGCAAAAAGAGGAGAGGGTAGATGGTGGGAACCGCGATTGATATGGCGTTTGGCGGCGCGACGCTTGCCGCCTGCCCGCTCTCGGCACTGGTGCTCTCGTTTGCCTTTTACGGGTTTTGCGGTTGGGCATGGGAGTCGACAGTATGTGCCATGCTCAACCAAGGACGCTTTGCCAACAGCGGATTCTTGCTGGGGCCGTGTTGTCCTATCTATGGTGTGGGCGGCATCGCCTGCTGGCTTTTGCTGCGCGGGATTCCGGATGCCTCGGGCCAGTTTGTCGCGGCGGCGCTTGTATGCAGCGTAATCGAGTACAGTGTGGGCCTTCTATTGGAAAAGACAACAGGCGCGCGCTTTTGGGATTACTCGCACCTGCCGTTTAATTTGCATGGACGCATCTGTCTGTACTGGGCCTGCGCGTTTGGCCTGGGTGCGTTGTGCATTTGCCGTTTAGTGGAGCCGGCATTGCTGGGGCTGCTTGGCCATCTGCCGGTGCTGATTGTGCGGCTGTCCGCCTTTATCGTTGCGGTCGCGATGATGGTCGACGCGGCATGCTCTTTGGCCAGTTGGCGCCGCCTGTCCGATCAGCTGGAGCGTGTGCGTGCCGACCTTGCCGACCGCATCAACGAGTCGCTTGCCGATGCGTCTGACTCCATGCTCGAACGTATTCCCGATTCGGCGATCGACTCGGTGGCGCAGACGCATATCCGCAGCCGTGCCGTTAACGCGTGGCTGGCCGAGCTGGGCGACGCAACGCTCGATGCCCTGCGTGAGAAGGCTTCGATGCCGACGTTTATCTCGGACGGAGCTCATGGCCTGGCGCTTGCCGCCCGCCGCGTGGCCGATGCCGCGCCGAGCGTGCCCCATCCATCGCTCGCCCGTCTCCGTGCCGGCAGGCGCGCGAACCGTCCGGTGCCGAGTGTGTCGCTCAGTCGTCGCGACCTGCGCTTCTTCAATGCCTTCCCGCGCTTGCGCATCAACCGCTACGAGGGTGTCATTCGAGCAACTAATCTCCGCGACCGCGCTCACGAGCTGTTTCGGCGCTAGCCGGGACGGGCGCGCTCACGGCCCCCTTGCTCGCGTATTCCCGTTCGTTTCGCGCCCGTTGCTGCGCCGTTTCCAAGATTGCGGCGCCGTTGGAGATGGCACGATCTGGGTCGAGTCGGTCGAGGAAGTTATCCGCATCCGCACCGGCGAACACGGCCCTTCTGCGGTGTAGGACAATCTTTCGCCTGACGGGCGCGCCTCTCTTGGGGCGCGCCCGTTCTCGTCTACAATATCGTGCAGACGAAGGAGAGGCATGCCCATGATCAAGATGTTTGCGAGTGACTTAGACGGAACGCTGCTGAACGCCCTGCACGAGGCAGACGGGACCATCCGCCGTGCCATTCGTGAGCTGACCGAGGCTGGTCTGTATGTGGTTCCCGCGACCGGACGCTCGACGTTACCAATCGGCGAGCATGGTTTTACGGGGCTGGCGCTCGATGCCTGCTGCTCTAACGGCTCCATCGTGCGCGACAGCCATGGCGAGGTACTCAAGACCTGGACCATCGACCCGCAGATTACCGAGGAGCTGCTCAAGGAGTTTCCGGATATCTGTTTTGACTGCTCCACGCCCGATGGCATGTTTTCGAGCGGATCGTTCGAGATGCACCAGGCGGGCTTTAAAAAGGACAGCCCCATCAAGCGCATCGTGATGCGCGGCATGCGTGCGCGCGGCGGGTATCACGAGGAACAGTATTTCGACCAGTCGATCGGCGACATCCTGCGCCACGATGTGTGCAAGATCAACTGCCGCGTGATCTCGCCCGAGCTGGAGCGCGACCTTAAAGCATATTTGGCCGAGCGATCGGACCGCGTGGTCAACGCGCCGTTCGATCCGGTGATGTTCGAGATCACGGACGTGGCGTGCAACAAGGGCGAGAGTGTGGCCTGGCTGGCGGGCTACTACGGTATTGCCGAGGATGAGGTCGCGGTTTACGGAGACGGCGGCAACGACATCGCCATGCTCAAGCGCTTCCGTCACAGCTATGCCACCAAGAATGGCAGTGATGCGGCCAAGGCCGCCGCGAGCGCGACTATCGGCAGCTGCATGGCCCACGCCGTCCCCAAACACATGCTCGCCACCATGCGCAAGCAAAACTCCCGCACCGTCATCGAATAATGTGGCAAAGGGACTGCCACTTTGTCACATTCCGGGGTTCTCGACTAGCCAGTGCTCGTAGGCGCGCTGCATGACCTCGGTTTTATCGGCTTTTTTGCGGCAGCCCTTCTGCTCCTCGATGGCCAGCTCATAGGTATCGCTCTGCTCAAAAGCGCTGGTATCCCAAGCGCCGTGTTCAATGCGAGCCCATGTGGCATCGATGAGCTGCTCGAGTTCGGCAATGTCAACGGCGTTGGCGGTTGTCGCGAACGGCGGGCGGAGCTCGCCCGTCGTCTTGTCGGGTTCTACATAGTAGTCGCCCATGGAGGTGACGGTGTAGCCATAAAACTCGGGTGACGCTTCGACCAGCAGTTTGTAAAACTTGAGCTGACGATGGTAGCCTGCAGGGACTTCTTTACCAAAGCCAGTCTTGTAGTCGACGATCTGCACCGTTTTAGCTGCATCGTCAACGAGGAGCAGGTCAAGAAAACCAAAGAGTGGAGTTCCACCGGCAGTTAGACACTGCATGTTCGCTTCCGTGATGCAACGGTAGCCGCGTACGTGCTCGACAAGCCAAGGGACGAATGCATGACAAATGCGTTCGAAGCGGTCCAAATAGCGATGGACGTCCTCGGGGGCAAAATCGAGCCACGAAATCTGTTGGCGATACTCGGCCTCAATTGTCTCAATTGCCGCCGCGCCATCGGTTGCCATCCGATTAACGATTTCTTCGAACATCGCGTGAACGATAGTGCCGAATTCGGTTTGGATTGTGGGCGCAGTGGGCAGGCGCACAATCTGCTTATCGGGGAAGTGCTGGCTATTTACGCACCCAGGCTCGTAGGTCACAAAGTTGTTGAGTGCCGTGGCAGAGAGGTGTTTTACGTCGGTGTGAGGTTCCAAAAGCGCACGGAGCTCGGGCGTATCAAACACGTAGTTGTCGCGCCATTCGGTTTCGATGGCGGCACTGAGTTGGTCCGCTTCAGCAGAAACCTCGCAAGAGTCGATAAGCCCCGTGAGCTCCTGCAGCGCCGATCCGCCGGCGCGGTACAGCTCGAGGTGTTGTTTAGCGCGTGTGATGGCTACAAACAGCAGACGGCGCGCATCGTCGTCATCCTTTTCGTCGCGAATAAGCAGGTTGGACGGGTACAAGCTCATGCCGCCAGCGCCTTTGTGCCAGGTGGAGTCGTCGGCGTCGAGCAGGTAGACGCATTCGAACTGCAGACCTTTCGAACTGTGAGCGCTGGTAAGGCGAACGGCTCCCGGTGTGCCAAGATCGATCGATGCGTCGATGCTCACGCCAAACTTTTGCGCGGCGTCGAGCTTGTCGACAATATCGGGCAGGCGAAGCGTGCGTCCCATGCGGCGCGCGTCGCCCATTTCACCCTCGGCAAAGGCGAGTAGGGCGCGGATGCCGGCATTGAATTCGGCGGCGCCCAGCGGATCCTGTTTTTTATGATCCTGATAATAGCCAAGGCTGCGTTTGGCAATCTTAAAGAGCAACGCTCTGACCGGGGAGGCGCCGGCCTCGGCCGCCCACTGCATAAGGTCGTCGTACAGCTCTTTGACGCGGGCGCTATTACTCTCGCACATGGCGGCCATCCAGTCGCCGCGATGCTCGCGCTTGGCGCTGAGCGCAAACGTCACGGACGATGGATGGTCGCCGCCCAGCTCGGCGGCACAGACAATCTGCGGAAGATAGCTACAAGCGAGCTCCTTCTGCCCGTGAGCAAGCGCGGTAACGCAGCGTAACAGTGCCAGCATCGTCTGCATACGCTCGGAAGCAAAGAGATTCTGCCGCTCGCGATAGGAGAACGGCACTTTTTTCTTAACGAGGAAGGGGATAAGCGAGCGCAATGCGGCGTGTTTGGCAGAGATGACTGCAATTCCTTCATTGGGATCTTCGCATTTATCGAGATAGTGATCATCAAGCCGCTGCTTAATGCTCGCAGCGACAGCGGCGTATTCCTCGGCTTTGCCGCCGAAGACGTTCTCACTAAAGTCGACCTGATCACCCTGAGGCTTGGAGGCTTCGATTGACTTATTCGAGCTGGCGTCGAGGCGATATTCAATTTGGCGTGCGATAGCTTGACCAAGCTCAACGATGGCGGGCGTGGAGCGATAGTTGGTCTTGAGCACGATGCTCCGGGGCGAAAACTCGGCCGCAAACTGGTTGGCACATTCGATCGTGGCGCCCTGAAAACGCATGATGGCCTGATCGTCATCGCCGACGGCCATGATATTGGGCGCATCAACGCCGTCGCAGAGCAGCTCGATGATGCGCATCTGGGCGCCATTGGTGTCCTGAAACTCGTCAACCTGGATATAGGTATAGGTGTCCTGGAGCACTTGACGTAGCGCATCGTTGTGTTCGACGGCGTTAACAAAGTCGCCGATCATATCGTCGTAATCGTAGAGATGGTGCTGGTCAAGCTCGCTCTGGTAGCTACGCGCGACGTCGCAAGCGGTCTTAAGTCGCTCGCTCTGCTCCGCAATCTTAAAGGTGCGTCCCTGAGAGTTGCTGCCTCCAAAGAAGGCATCGCGCACCTTGGTGTATCCCGACGACTTTCCCTTCTCGTCAATAAGTTCGGTGCAGCGAACGGTGTCGCGCAACTCAAGAATGTACGGCACGTACGTACCGGCGGGACAGTCGATCGGGCGGGTGAGCGATGTGGGCGCCATGCCGCAGGCACGCTCGACCTCCTCCTCAAAGTGTTCGGCCAACGCGGCGCTTGCCCTTTCGCAGGCGAGCGTAAGCAGCTCGGAATGCTCGGTGAGCCAGGCAGCGGCATCGATATTCTGCTGCGCGATGGCGCCCAGCGCGTCGTAATCCAGGCCGCTGCGCTTAGCCTTGGAGACAAAGCTGATCATCTTGCCGATATTTTGCGCAGGCATATCAGGTGACCCTCCGCCTAACGGAGAACCAAAGGGCAGCGATTTGAACAGCCGATCAAAAATCTCTTGCTGGTGCAGGCTGGTAACAAGCGTGTCGGTCGCAGGGCGTGTGAAAAACTCGGGATAGCGCGACCTGATGCTGCTTGCAAATCCGTGGAACGTGCTGACTTCGATGCCGTAGGCGTCGCGCCCAATGAGCTCAATCAGGCGTTTGCGCATGGCTTCCGCGCCCGCCTCGGTATAGGTGAGGCAGAGGATGTTGCGCGGGGCGGCATCGCGGTTGGCCAGGATGTTCGCCGCGCGCAGGCTCAGTAGCTGCGTCTTGCCGGTGCCGGGACCGGCAATGACGAGCAGCGGACCATCTAGGCATTCGACGGCCTCGCGCTGTTCGGGGTTCAGGCGTTTAAACGATTCATCGAATTTGGGGGTCGTATCCATGAAATATTACCTGTCTTCCTGGTAAAGTGCCCGAGTGTCGTCGAGATATTTGAGATACATATCGATGACGCTCTGGGGCTGAACGATCTTAATGAAGGTGCTGAGTTGCAGCAGCCAGCCAAAGAACTGCGGCGACAGCGGGGCTTTGACAGTTGCTAACAGGCGCCCATCCTGGTTCTCAAACACAACGGCGTCCAGTCCGAACTTGTCGATGAGTGGATTCATCGCGCGGTCGTCGAGTTCCAGTACCACGGTGGTCTTATTGGCTGCAAATACGCCGAATGATGGAGAGACGTGATCTTCGAGCACATAGCCGGCAATGCGCGAATCTTTGGTCGCGGACTCTTCGGACACTGCAACGTCGAGCATACGATCGACGCGATAAGGCGTGAACGGCTGATGACCTGAGCCGGCGTTGGCCCATTTATCTCTAAACCCAATCATGTAATAGAGTTCGTCGGAGTAGATAAGGCGCACGGGTGTGAGCTCGTAGGTCTTTCCGTCATGATTAAGGGCCTTTTGCTTAGCAGCGTCGTAGTGGAAGTAGCAGAAGCGGATCTTGCGTTTTTCGCGCATAGCCTGCTGAATCAAGTCGATATTGTGCAGAGCATCGGAGTTTTGCATCTTCACGCGCGAAGGCACGTCGACGCGCTTGTGCATCAGCTCGCGTTCGCCCAGGCTGGCGAGGCTCTGCAGCTTGCCGATGAGGTGGTCAGTCAATTCATCGGTCAAAAACGGCGAACTCTGCACGGCGTCAACAAGCATGATGAGTTCTTGCAGGTCGAGTGGGCGTGAGGCCAGTGCCCATTCCTTGCCACCGCGCTGGTCGATGTTGAGCCCAAAGTCGCGAAGCGTTTGCAGGTCGCGATAGATAGCCTTTCGTTCGGCCTCGAGATCGTGATAGGCGAGTTCCTCGATGATCTGCTGCGTCGTGAGCCCGTGCGTGCTGTCGGTCTTTTCCATCAAGGTTTTAAGCAGGAACAGAAGCCTGAGCTTTTGATTTGGTCTGTTCGCCACGTTGTCTCCTTTCGCCGGCAGGGTATCAGCCGGAGATGCAAAACAAGACCCGTTATTGGGACTCATTGTAGCCCGCGCGACCGTAGTATTCGCAGCAATAAGAGCCCGAATAGGGCGAAAGGTGGTTAAACGGAAATCGGCGGTTTGGCTGGCTGGCGTGACATGCACTCTGTTGGCTTGGGGACGGTTCCGGTTTACAAGGATCAGAACAGGAGAAATGCGATGGCGGACATCAAGGTCTTTGCCGAGAATCTTGAGGATTCAACCAAGGAGCAGATCGAGGAGATTTCCAGCTGCCCGGCGTTTGAAGGCGCCAAGATCCGCATCATGCCCGATGCCCATAAGGGCAAGGGCTGCGTGATTGGCTTTACGGCAAACTTGGGCGACAAGGTGATTCCCAACCTGGTGGGGGTCGACATCGGATGCGGGATGTACTGTGTGCCGCTTGCGGAAACCATCGCGCGCGACGACCTCATTCAGTTCAATCGCGATGTGAAGCGCGCGGTGCCTACGGGCTTTAGCCTTCATCGCGATCCTGCCTGCGTACTCGCAGACTTTGACATGGAGTCGCGTGATTGGCTGCAGGATAAACGCAAGGTTGAGCGCTCTATGGGTACGTTGGGCGGCGGCAACCACTTCATTGAACTCGACGAGGACGAGGATGGGCGCCAATATCTGGTCGTGCACACCGGCTCGCGCAGCATGGGCAAGCAGACGGCGGAGCACCATCAGGCGCTGGCGCAAAAGACGTGCACGGCAGATATCCCCGACGAGCTCAAGTATCTCGTGGGAGATCTTTCTGCCGAGTATCTCGTCGATATGCATAACTGCCAACGCTTCTCGAATCAGAATCGCAAGGCGATTGTCGCACAGATTGTTGAGCGTACGGGAATTCGACTCGACGGAGACGGCTTTACCACCATGCACAACCACATCTCGGAGGGCGGCATGATTCGCAAGGGCGCCATTAGCGCTCATGCAGGCGAGATGGTGCTGATTCCGTTCAACATGCGCGATGGTGCCGTTATTGCGCGCGGCAAGGGAAACGAGGACTGGAACTGCTCGGCGCCGCATGGGACGGGTCGTGCAATGAGCCGCACCAAAGCGTTCCAAACGCTCGATGCCAGGTCGTTCGTTAACGAGATGCGCGATGCCGGCATCTACTGTCCGAGCGCATGCGAGACGACGCTCGATGAGTCGCCCGAAGCGTATAAGCCTGCGGAGGATGTACTGAGACTCATGGACCCGACGGTCGATGTCATTCACCGGCTTAAGCCGATTTGGAATTTTAAGGCCACTGGTAAGCGCGGTAGGCGTTAGGAGGGTTGCGATGACGCTAAAGATGGACTCCAGGGACGACCGAATTGGACGCTCCGTGAGCATGGACGAGATGCTGAGCTTCTCGGGCGTGATGCCGCCGTCCGCGAATCGGTGTGGCGGGAATCGTGGAGAGCGTGATGATGAGGGTTTTGACCTCAGCGGGTTTCGCAATCGACTGGCTTCTGGACTCGATCGCGGTGTGGAGACGTCGGTGCTTGAAGCCCCGCGAGTGTTGAAGACCGGTATGCCGGTCGATGATGCCCTAGGTGGCGGCGTTGGGCTGGGCAAGCTCAGCGTGATTGGCGGCGCGCATGAAGATGTCTCGAACGTGCTGGTGTATGCGGCTTTGCGTCTGAGTGAGCAATGCGCCGTGCTCTACATGCCGATTCGGGAGCGTGAAGAGGACGCGATCGCCCGGCTTATTCGCGCCGAGATGGATGACAAGGTGTCAGAGGATCCTGAGGAACGACAGGTCGAGGCGATTCGTGCAACGATGCGCCTCAAGCAGCGCAACCTAGGCATTTTTGTCGAAGATAACATAACCATAGACCTTTTAACGAGCTGGTTGCTCGGCGACCAGACGTGGAATAGAGCAGTGCTAAAGGACGTTGTGGTCGTAATTGACGGACTCGAGATGCTCGACGATAACCGTTCGGTAAATGCAATCCTGCGCGACCTGCGCAACATGCTCAGTCCAACATCCGCGATTCTAGTGGGCTGCTTTGCGGTGGAGGACAGAGAGGACGATGCGGAATTCGCCGAGACTCACTGCAATGCAGATACCCTGGTCCGCATAAGTTCCGATGGCGAAAATCCCGCCTGCGTGCGAGTCTTTGGCTAGGGCCAAGAGTATTGACAGCAAATTATGGGAGCCAGTAATGCGGACAGGCTATCATGAAGGCATGCGATTGTTTGCGTCTGGGTTTGACAGATTCTGCAAGTAATAGTTGCCGGGATTTCAACGGTAAGACAACTACAACCTTAAGCCCTCGTGGCCTGCCGTGCTTTGAGGGCTTAAGCGTGATTTAAATGGTTTTATATGGATGAGCGGTAGCCTGTCGGATAGCTAGTCATTGAAAAAGCAGTTCTCTCCGTATTTCGAGAAGTAGTAATGGATAGAGCGCTTGGCGATTTCATAGAATCTGTCATACATTTCGTTTTCCGTCCACTCTTCGGCGCGGAAATAAAACGTTCCTCTTTTGAACTGCGGTAAGTTTGCAACATCATGAAGATAGACCTTGTTTAATTCTCCAAATATTGCAATTGTAACTACCCGGTCTAATATGCTTGAGCCTGCTGCAAAATCGCAGCCATCTCCAAAGCAAACAAAAGGAAAAATATCTTCATCTGCCATCAATGCTCTGAGTCCAATAACGTTTTTCCCCAGGCGCTCGATTGCGTTACCTTTAGCCTGCTTGCTTTTACCCTCTGCTGCGCGAAGGTCATTTGTCCCCTGGTTTTTCTTTTCGCCGATTAAGATGGGGAAACGTTTTCCATCTTTAGAGACAAGATATAGAAAACCGCCGTCGGGAGTCATGAATGACGAATCTTGATAGTAAAAGGTGTCAACTTCAGGAAAAGCCTCATTGATGTGCGCCGTGACCTCTTTAAGATAAACGCGTTTTTCCATTCGATGCTAATACCCGGAAAGGCAGACTCTAGATTCACTCTAACTGCTTCGACGGCCCTTGTCATTGCTTTTTCTTGCCTGCTTGAGGTTTTGTTAATAACCGTTCCTTTTCTAGATTCACGCAAATCATCTTTATGTGCCATTTTAGTTTCTCCTTAAAAGGAAAAGATACTCTTTCACGTGGATATCTCGCTGTCGAAGATTTCTAGAGCCTCTAAACGTATTGTAGTCAGTTTCTATTACTCGTAAATCACCAAGCGTGCTCATAAAAGTAATAAAATCGTTATATTCAATAAAACCCTCGCTGTTGTATGAAACCAGTATGAAATCGGCATCGCATTTTTCAATGATTTGGAAAAGCTCAGTTTTCGCTTTCGCCTTTTTATTGAAATTGGAGCGGTTCCATTCTTTAGGGATTCCAGATACTGTGCTGATGTCTTGTGGCCGTTCGTAGTGTGTCAGCAGGTTTAGCATGAAGTAATTCGATCCGTATGGATGCTGGTTGTAGGGTGGGTCGAAATATGCAACATTTACATGCGGAGCCTCGCGGATGGCATCGCATGCTTCCAGTCTTGTTACGTTAATCTCGCACTCATGTGGAGATAGGGTTGGTAATTCGACTTCGATATTTCCTAGAATGCGAGACAGCGCATTTTTCCCTCGGCCCCCGAAACAGCCAATCCCATTGGCGTCCTTATAAAAGCCCTTGAATACTCCCGACGTGTTTACGTGAATGGAGGCACTTGATAGAAGGGGAGCTAAGAAAAAAAACTGCTTCGATGGGGGCAGCTTTGCTATCGCCTTTCTCGCGGTGTCCAGATATTCAGCGTTTCTTCGCGTGTAAAAGGCCCTCTCACCCCTCATGATATTGTTGTCGTCTTTTGGCGCATACAATTCAGCAATAAAGCCATCGCTAACCCACTCTTTCTTGATGAGTTGGGTTAGCTGTTGATAGCTAGTGACTAGTTCATTCCATAGTTCGTCCGTATAGGTGGAGAGATAACAGCGGTTAATGATTTCCGCGTAGGGCTCTAAGTCATTGGACATTAAGTAGTTCGCTTTTGTTTTAAAAAATCTTGAGACGATTCCCGAGCCAGAGAACACATCAAGGAAGGAAAGCTGATTGGTGCCTAGTTCCTTGGAAACTAGCTCAGTTGCATAACCGATTAGAGGGAGAAGCGATCGCTTGTTCCCCAAATAGGTGACTATTTGCTTGGTGAGGTAATCTTCTTCTGTATAACCATTTACGACATTTTCTAACTGCAATTGTTGCTGCTGCGGCATTGGTTCGTTTCCTTTACCTAAGTGTCCCTTGCGGTTATGGTTTGGGAATCGCCTTGTCAATCCCCAGTGCTCGGTTAACTATAGTAATTCATCTCAACCTGCTATTCATTACATGAGCGGATTTCCTGACAGGTGCTTTTGGTTTTGACTTGGGCGATTTTCCGTAAGGTTGCAGTGCAGGTTCGATTAATGGCTCGCTATTCTCGGCACGTAATGCAAGTGGAGCGAGTGCAGGTCGCGCTCGTCATCTTCGGGTATCTAGCGTTTTACTTTTTATCTAGCGGCTTTGTAATAATTGCTGTTGTTTCGTCCCCGCCCTTAATCTTTATCTATTTATTTATCATCGAGCTCGATGCCGATATATATCCAGCCAAATAGACTCTTCCTCTTTGCTGCTGGTGCACTCTTCTAGCAGGCTATCTATCTGATCCAGTTCAATCGCTTGCAAGGTCGCGCATACTTCCGGCAAGGGCTGCGTTGCTTTTCTCGCCCTGAACACGGGCGACAGCATCAGGTTCGTATGTTCCCATCCGGCAAAGCAGCTGCCGTAGGGGATAGAGCCACATCTGATCCGCCCATCGCCATCGGGATACAGGCAGCCCAATTTCGAGTTTGCTATCAGGCAATAACAAGGGCCTGGCGCCCATGGCCTGCAGTCGATCTCAAGAATGTCGCCCTTTCTGTACGGCGTGGGCAGGTCGACATATGCCCCCTTGAACCACGGGCCAAAGATCCCACCCACAATGCAGTCGAGCACCTCGCCACATTCGCCCTCTTCTTCCCTGCAGATGTACTGGATTTCGCCGGAGGCGTTTGCGTAGTAAGTGTAGTCTGGCTGTAGAAAGCCGTCGTATGGATATGAACAGCTCGGGTCGTTGGCAAGGTTGAACAGCTCGATCATCCAGTATGAGGACGATAGATCTGTCATTTCGCTCCACTTGTCCGCGTATGCCTTCATTGCCGCAAGGGCGGCCTGCCACGATGCCACGGGGGAGGGGCCATGCGTGATCGCAGATCCAACTTCGCCGTCGATAAAGCTAATTTCGCTGACAAGCAGCATTTTCTTGTTTCCGTCGACGGCCTTTAGCGCGTCTAGACAGTCATCGATGTAGTCGATGCAAATCTGCCGATAGTGCCAGTAAGGGGTGTCGTCTGACGAGTTGCACCCGTCAGCAACCAGTCTGCCGAGTAGCTCTCGTTTGCGGGTAATTTCAACCGGTGCTCCGCCGACAATCTGCATGTAATGATCACCACTCAGGAGCTGCGGATTATGCAGCAAATGCTCTCGCAGCTCCGGAGATTCGATCAGGTTGATTATTTCTTCGTGCACGATAGTCTCCGAGTTGTTGGTGCGACTTCTTGTGGATTCGGACATGGTGGCCTTTATTCAAATAGCTGCGGATACTTTTCCTTGAGCGGCGCCTGATCAAGACGCAGCTCTTCTAGGTTGCGCCTGGCCTTGGATTCCATCCTTATGGTGTCAATAAACGCTACAAGTGAGTCGACATACAGGTCGCCGCGCAGGTAGGCCTGGGCTGCGACTAAAATCCGCTGCTCGTCTTTGAGCGGCTTGCGGTAGTACTCAAGATTCAGGTAAAGCGGGTCTGGCTCGCCGATGTAGAGGGGAAACGTCTCGTTGTAGGTAATCGAGCAGCCAGTGGCACGCATGTTGCTGATATCCCCTGCATGGCGATAGTGCTCGAGGCGCTGCTGCGCATGATCAAGCCATTCGTCAGAACGGTCTGCCTGCCGAAGCTCCGCCTCAAGCTTTGTCCGGTCCCACGTGGGCAGATCGAACAACGTGAACGGCTCACGGGCACTGCCTTGCGGCGTCCAGACGATATCGCCGGTGTGGAACGGCGTGGGGATATCGACCCAGATGAACTCGAATGCGATCTCCCAATCGTTCTCAACGGGGCCGGCGGAAGGACAATAGACGGAAAGGGCCTCGCCTTTACCGTTCACCATGAGCCAATCTTCCCGGTGATGTTCTTCGTCGGCATCGAGCGGGCACCGGGAGATGCGTACGTGTGCCTCTGGACGGCTCGCCAGTTCATCATCACCGCGCAACGCCTCGGCACATTTCTCATAACAGCTGAATGGCGCGCCGAAGGCCCCACAAAGTTGCCCGTCGGGCACAATCTCCTCTTCATACTGATAAACGTAGTCCGTCCCACTCGCAAACGCATCGACGCACCGCTTGTTGTAATCGATTGTCCAGCGCAAAAAAGCATGGAAATCGGGGATGGCCGGCCTTCCAAGACCGGCATGGGTTGCCTCCAGCGAACAATTGGGCATGGTTCGGGCGATCTCCTGCCAAGCTTCGCATTTCTGATCGAGCGTGGCGGTCTTCGAAAACCAAACCAGATAGGCGGCCTCTATGGTACTGGGCTGGAAGTCGATACTGCGCAGGTGCTCCCGAATGTCCCGGGAGTCCACAAAATCCAAGATGTCCATGGTTAGCTCCTCTTTGTTTTGAATCGTGCCGGCGGGGTTATCGCATCATCGAACAGCTCCGGATAGCGGGACTTGAGCCTGCCGTCTTCCCTTTCAAACCACTCGACTTTTTTCTTGACCAGCGCCTGCAGCTCGTAAAGGCTCGATAGCGCAATAAGTGAGTCAAGACCCAGATAGCCGTCGAGATATGCCCGCACGCCGTACAGAATTCTTGCCTCCGGCTTGAGCGGGGTACGGCAGTATTCCATATCGAGAAGAAAACAACTCGGCTCTCCGATATAGACGGGGTACTCCAGGGGATATTCAATCTGACAGCCGTAGGCGTACATGTCGCTCGTATCGCCATTTTGCCGATGGTGCCTGAACAGGTCGTCGGCATTTTTTGCGGCGCATTCCCTGTAGGTGGAAGGCGGAAGCTCATCCATGACCCGCTGCGTGGTCCATGTCTGCATATTGAGAAGCAGCATGGGGCCGCCAGGGTCGCCGTGACGACAAATGATGTCGCCGGCGTGGAATGGCGTCGGGATGTCAAACCACATCAACTCAAAAGCGAAAGTGGGGTCTTCGCCCTCGCGCTCCATGTCGATGCAGCTCAGCTGGCAGTCCATAATTTCGCCTTTTGCGTTGAGCATGAGCCTGTCGGCGGCATAGTAGTCTTCGTCCGGATCGATCGGGCGGCGCGTTATTTCTATCGAGGTAGGATTTTCCTCCTCAAGCTCATTCCAGATTGCCTCGAAACATTTTTCGTAGCTGGTGTAGGGGCCATAATTGCACCCGCTCTCATGGGGACTTCCCGTCTTGTCCTCAAAGAAATACATGTGCTTGCCAGGCTGTTTGAACCGGGCGATTTTCTTGCGCTCCCATCTGATGACGTCGCGAAGAAAGACATGGAAGTTGGGGATATTGAACGTGCCGTATCGCCTGTTCATCGCACAATTGGGCATGTTGTTGATAATCTTTTGCCAGCCCTTGATCTTCTGCCGTAGCGCCTTTTCGTTCGAACGGGCAACAATGAATGCCGCCTCGGACGTGGTGAACTCGTAGCCGATGTCCTTTAAGTGTTCCTTGATGTCGGGTGAGTCGAGAAACTCGAGAATGTCCGAACGTATGGCGTTGACGCCGGCGCCGGCCGATGTGCGGTATGGCTGCAGGCAGTCGTGTACGACCGATCCGTCCGACCATTGTTTGCCGTAGCTGGGGTCATCGTGCAGCTTTTTTGAGAGTTCGAGCATAAAGGAGCAATCATCGGGCAATTCGCCGGTATAACGTTCGGCGGTATAGAGGGCAGAGGGCGTGAAGTCGTCGAGGAAGCCGTCCGTGAAATCCCTCAAGCGGAGATTGCCTTCCTCAACGCCGTAGATTTTGCTCGGATAGGCGCACCAAACCTGGTCTTTGAACGAACTATCGTAGTCGTCTTCGAGCACGATGGCGAAACGGGGGCCGTGGTCGAAGGGCCGACTATCGATCTTGATGATGTCGCCGGGGGACCAGGGGGTGTAGAAGACCTCACCATTGGCACAGAAGTGCTTGCTATTGTTCCACGGCAAGTGATCGATGCTTTGATGCGGAGTCCGCTGATTCCGGCGATCGCTCAAAAAGACCAAATCGCCAGCCATGGTCGCGGCGAATATCAGCGAGGCTTGAGCGCGCGGGCGGTCGTGTAAGTCTTCGGCGGTATAGAGCTTAATCTGCCAGAATGATTCGGACCAATCTTCATCGGGGTCATCATCGACGTATTGCTTCATGAGGGTTTGCGCAGCTCCCCATGAGGCAACGGGGAAGGGGCCGTCAAAGGTGTCGTGCCCGCGCTCCTCTTCACTGTAAAACATGCCGGAGACCAGCAAGATACCGTGGTCGCGGTCAACGTTGTAAAGCATATCGAGCGCGCTGTTGAGCTGGTCAAGGCCGGAGTCAATCGCTTCAGCGTAATCCGATGAGACCTCTTTGCGAAGCTGCTTGAGCATGGCTCGTTTTTTGTCGAGCGTCTTGAGGGAACCGCCGATGATTCTACAGAGGGAGCCATCTGCCATTCCCATGTGTTTGAACATATGAGCACGCAGCTCATCGTCCTTGATGCAACTGCAAACGAGCTCCCTGCTGGCATCGGTGATCACGGTATCTGCTTGGCTGTCCATAGCAACCTCCAATTCGGTCGTTGCCGTTAGCATCCACCAGAGGTTGTGCTTTGTGGTCCCATTAACGGGTCTGATATGAATCTCGCGTCAAACATACTTTTGGAAACGCACTGGTACATGGATGTGCGCATACTGAAAGGATTGCCATGCAGAATATGATGCTGGATCTTGTGACGAATAGCATGGCCGCTTTTCTAAGCTGAACACGAACAAACATTCGCATATATAACTGCGCTTTGATAGAATCGGTATCGTTGGCGGCAGTTCCATGTGCCGGGCAGCGCCCTCCATTTGATGGGAGGTGATGCCCATGACCGATCTGACTGATTTCGTGAAGCTCCTGACCGCTTTGGTCTCGCTCCTCACGGCGCTCATCGGACTTTCCGAGGCACTCAAGCAACGTTCGATGCAACGAAAGACGATATGAGAAAGCCATTTGGGTCGCCTCCCCCGCGGCGCAGCTTCTTTCCGCGGGCTCGGGATGCCACAATGGGCTTTGAGTATCGGCCCGTGCGGTAGCCCTTACCGCACCTGCGGGGAGGAGGCTTCCCATGCCCCATGTTACCTCCATCGGCCTGGACGTCCACGCGCGATCGGTCGCCGCCGCGGCGTTCAACCCCTTCACCGGCGAGGTGGTGCACCGTGACTTCGGGACGGACGCCGCCGAGATCGCGGAGTGGGCCCTCGGGTTCGAGGAGCCCAGGGCCTGCTACGAGAGCGGCCCCACCGGCTTCCACATGGCGCGCGAGCTGCGCGCGCTCGGCCTCGACTGCGCCGTGGCCGCCGTCTCCAAGATGCAGAGGCCGGCGGCGGACGCGCGCCGCAAGAACGACCGGCGCGACGCCGAGTTCATCGCCCGCATGCTCGCCACCCACAACATCGTGGAGGTCCCGCTGCCCGATGCGGCCGTCGAGGCCGCCCGGGACCTCGACCGCGCCCTCGACGACGCCACGGCGGAGTACCGCCGCGCCAGGCAGCGACTCAACATGTTCCTGATCAGGCTGGGCCACGTCTGGGACGAGCGCAACGCCGACGGGACGAGGAAGGGATCCTGGACGCGCGCCCACTGGAGATGGATATCCGGGATCAGGCTCGAGGGGCCCCAGCGCGACGTGCTCGAGTACTACGTCACGGCCGCGAGGTGCGCGGAGTCGGACCGCCGGCAGCTCGAGAAGAAGGTGCTCGCCCTCGCCCGGACCGACCGGTGGCGCCCGGCCGTCGAGGCGCTCTCCTGCATCAAGGGAATCGACACCCTGACGGCCTTCAGGCTCGCAGCCGAGGCGGGCTCCTTCACGAGGTTCCGGACGGCCCCGGCCTTCGCGAGCTGGTGCGGGCTGACCCCGTCGGAACACTCGAGCGGCGAGACCGAGCGGCGCGGCGGGATAACCAAGGCCGGCAACGCGCTCGCGCGCACGGCGCTCATAGAGTCCGCATGGCACTACTCCACGTGCTCCCCGAGGCCCAAGGCCCCGGCCCCCGGCACCGACGTGCCCCCGGCGATACGCTCGAGGGCGGACGACTGCACAGCCAGGCTCCACCGCCG
>CAJMRD010000011.1 GCA_905215725.1 uncultured bacterium
GGAGCCGGTCGGCGTCGGGACGCGCTGGGCGGCACCGATGAGCTTGCCGTTGAGCTCGGGGAGAACCAGGCCGATGGCCTTGGCAGCGCCCGTGGTGTTCGGGACGATGTTCTCGGAGCAGGCGCGGGAGCGACGGAAGTTGCCCTTGCGCTGCGGGCCGTCGAGCGGCATCTGGTCGCCGGTGAAGGCGTGGATGGTGGTCATGATGCCGGACACGATGGGAGCGAAGTCGTTGAGACCCTTGGCCATCGGGGCAAGGCAGTTGGTGGTGCAGGAAGCAGCGGAGATGATGTTGTCCTCAGCGGTCAGCGTCTCATGGTTGACGTTGTACACGATGGTGGGCAGATCGCTGCCGGCCGGAGCGGAGATGACGACCTTCTTGGCGCCAGCGTTGATGTGGGCCTGAGCCTTAGCCTTGCTGGTGTAGAAGCCGGTGCACTCGAGAACGACGTCGACGTCGAGGTCGCCCCAAGGCAGGTTGTTGGCGTCGGCCTCCTTGTAGATCTTGATCTCCTTGCCGTCAACGGTGATGGAATCCTCGCCAGCAACGACCTCGTGATCGCGAGCGTAGTTGCCCTGCGTGGAGTCGTACTTCAGCAGGTAAGCGAGCATATCGGGAGAGGTGAGGTCGTTGATAGCGACGATCTCGGAGCCCTCATGACCGAACATCTGACGGAAAGCCAGACGACCGATGCGACCGAAGCCGTTAATAGCAACCTTTACTGCCATTGTGTCTCCTTTCGTAAGGCCCCCGCGAGCTACAGCGCCCGCCGTTGAGGCCCACAAACTAACCACTCGCCTAATATACCTTTTTTTTGACTTGAATTTCACGAGAATGCTCGAAATTGAAAATCAAATTTACGTTAAAACGTTTTAAAGAATAAAATAGCAGCTAAATGCGTATATAAGTCGATACTTCAAACTACTTGTTTGCTTCAATGAGCTTTTCAAGCCTCAAAACGCGATGGTACAGGGCAGACTTCGACAAGGGAGGGTCAGCCATCTCGCCCAGATCGCGCAGCGACAGATCGGGATAGCGCTCGCGCAGGTCGCAAAAGACTGCCAAGGCGTCCGGAAGCGTGTCGCGCAAACCCCGCTGTTCGAGCTCATCGATCAACGCAAGCTGATGCTGGGCGGCACCCGCACTTCTGGTCTGATTGGCCAGTTCGGCATTCACGCGACGGTTTACGTCGTTCTTAACCAATTTGACCGCGCGCGCTTCCTCGATCTCGGCAACGCTGCGCTTGGCGCCAATCAGCTTTAGGAGCTGCTCGATCTCCTCGGCGCTTTTAATGTAGACAGCAAAGGATCCGCGCCGCGCGTTAACGCGCGCATGGACCCCAATCTGCTCCAATAAATCGCAAAGTCCCCGGGCATACTGCTCGCCCTGCACCGCGATCTCCAAATGAAAGTCGCCGCGGGGATCGGCCACGAAACCGCCGGCGATGAGCGCGCCGCGGATGTAGGCAAGCCTGCAGCAGGGACGGGCAACGATGTGCCGGGGAACACCAGCGACGAGCCCTCCCCTGCGGTCTAGAATGCCCAGCAGCACCAGAGCCTTGTCCAGGTCGGGTTGATCGGGCAGGGTAATGAGATAGTTACGGACCTTATGCAAGACCGATTTACGAACGGTGAATTCCGTTTTGAGCTTAAGGATGCGATGCGTCAGTGTGATCATCGTGCGCGCGACGGCACCCGTCTCGGTCGCGACCGTCAAACGATACCGCCCGGAGCCGGCCAGCGAAAGTGTACCGCTCACACGCGTCAGGGCGGCAAGCGTCGACAAATCGCAGTATTCACATTCGGGTTCGCAGCGCGCGAGCTCGTCACGCACCTCGGCGGTAAACGACATGCAGACCTATGCTTTCGTGTTGGCGCGCGACAGGTCGCGATGGGAAATGCTCACGTGATATTGGGCGCCTTCCAAATAACGTGCCGTGGCCTCGGCGATGGCAACGCTGCGGTGTTGACCGCCCGTGCAGCCGATGGCAATAGAAAGCTGTGGCTTGCCCTCCGCGATATAGCCGGGCATGACCGTATCGAGCAGCTGCGTCCAGGCCTTCCAGAACTCCTGGGTCTTGGGATGGTCCAGAACAAAGTCAGAGACTTTCTTATCGAGACCGGTCATGGTGCGCATCTCGGGATCGTAGAACGGATTGGGCAGGAAGCGAACGTCGATCATAATGTCCGCCTCGACGGGCATGCCGTGCTTAAAGCCAAACGAGAACACGTGAACGTCCATGAGCTGCTGGTCGGACAGCTCGGAGAACGCCATGCGCAATTTGTTGCGCAGGGCAGAGGTGCGCAGACGGCTCGTGTCGATGATCATATCGGCTCGATCGCGCACACCCTGCAGCTGCAGGCGCTCGCGCTGAATCGCATCGGCCGTAGTCTCCCCCGGCTTGGCAATGGGGTGGCGGCGGCGGTTTTCGCTATAACGACGGATCAGCACCTCGTCAGAGGCCTCGAGAAACACGATGTCACAGCTCATCTCGCGCTCCTCGAGCGCGGCAACGGCATCGAGCAGCTCATCGAACAAGCCCTGGCTGCGCAGGTCGCAGGTGACGGCAAGATGCCTGCCCACGCCCGTATTGATGCCGACGAGTTCGGCAAGCTGGGCGATCAGACGCGGAGGCAAGTTGTCGATGCAAAAATAGCCCATGTCCTCGAACACATGCATGGCCTGCGTTCGGCCCGATCCGGACATTCCGGTGATGATGACGATATCGGGGATGCGCTCCGAGCGCTCCGCCGCATCCATGGCATCTCCCTTTTGCATGTGTGCCTCCTAAAACAAGCGCGGGACCCGGCCAGCGGATCCCGCGCGATCAATTGCCTTTATTGAGTATACCGCCCCAAGCGGATACGAGGCCTGTCTTACGCCTCAAGCGCAGCCTTGAACCAACTTGTAATACTCGTGGGGTGCGTGATGGCAGTGCCGACGACAACGGCCCAGGCGCCCGCATCAATCGCGGCGCGGGCCTCCTCGGGCGTGTGCACGCGGCCCTCGCAGATGATGGGAAGACCGGGGAATTCCTCGGTCGCCTGACGCAGGAGCGGCAGATCGGGGCCATCGGCCATGGTGCAGTCGATAGCGGCAACGCCATGAGAAAGCGTGGTGGATACCAGGTCGAAGCCCATGTCGACAGCACGGCGAATGTCCTCGATGGTGGCACAGTCGGCCATCAGGAGCACACCCTCCTCGTGCAGCGGACGGAAGGTGTCCTCGACGGTCTTGCCATCGGGACGCGGGCGATCGGTGGCGTCAATTGCCACGATGTCGGCACCCGCAGCAACGCAGGCGCGAGCGTGACGCAGCGTCGGCGTGATGTAAACGCCCTCGTGCCCATCCTTCCACAGGCCGATGACGGGGACCTCGCAGCGGCCCTTAATGGCGGCGATGTCGGCAAGGCCCTGGCAGCGAATGGCGGCGGCGCCGCCGAGCTCGCAAGCGCGAGACATTTGAGCCATGGTCTCGGGCGTACGAAGCGGCTCGCCCATATACGCCTGAACGCTCACGACGAGCTTGCCCTTCAGGGATTGAATCAAAGGATCGACGGTCATGTTCGACTCAACCTTTCTAAAAACAGCCTTCTGAGACACCGCACCTTGACGTTCAAACCGTCGCTCACGTACCGAAGTACGCTTCGCTCCTCTTTCACGTCAATCTGCGGCACCTCAGAAGGCGCACTTGGTAGTTATGTTTACTTCAACGATGCAAGAAGGTGTTCGGCGGCACCGATGAGCGGAGCATCACCCTCCAGAGAACCGATAAGGATCGGCGTGTCCTGAAGCGGATCGAGCGCCTGGCTGGCATAGCCCTCGTGCACCGAATCCTTCCACGTCTGCGAACGCCAATCGGGACCTTGGTGAATCACGCCGCCCGAAAGCACGATGACCTCAGGGTCCAGAATGTTAGCGAGCGAGCCCAAGCTGGCGCCCAGCGCAAAGCCGGCGTCATGGATGACCTCGGTCGCCTTTGCGTCGCCCGCACGGCACAGGTCGTTCACGTCGCGACCGACCGAAGGACGGCTGGGGTCGACGCGACCAAAGCGCTCATCGTACATACGACCAATGGAAGTGCCCGAAGCAACCGACTCAAGATGACCGGAACGCCCGCAGGCGCAGGGAATGCCGGCGGCAGCCGAGCACTCGATGTGGCCCATATGACCGGCAGCACCATGGAAGCCCTGCATCACGCGGCCGTTCTCGACATATGCGCCGCCGATGCCCGTGCCGATGCCCAGGCACAAGACGGAGAACTTGCCCTTGCCGACGCCCCAGTGGGCCTCGCCCAGAGCATGAGCCTGCACGTCGCCCACAACGGCAACGGGGAGACCAAGGTCCTCGCGCAGACGCGGCCCCAACTGAACGCCGGACCAGCCGGGCATAATCTCGTTGGCATACGCGATGGCGCCCGTCTTGGGATCGACGACGCCTGCGGCACCGATACCGACACCGAGGACCTCGACATCGGGATTCGCCTCAAGGGCAGCCTTGATGGACGCCTCGATACGTTGGAAGACGGCCTCGCCGCCCTCCTGGGCCTCGGTAGGAACCTCGGCCTCAAAAACGGGATGGGGCACGCTGCCGTCAGCCGGGTACTCCATAATGGCGGTCGCGATCTTAGTTCCGCCGATATCGACAGAGCAGACGTACTTGTTCTCCATGTCGTTCTCCTTAGGAGATAAAAACAACTACAGGAAATGAAGGCGGTGTTATCGCCGCAGCATGATAAAGGTTTCCCAGGTGCCCGAGGTTGGGGTGAAAGTGGTCGGGCGTTGACCTAATGGGTCACGCCCGGCCACTTGAGCCCCAAGATCGGGTGCCTGGGGAAGCTTTACAGGAGACCGTTGTCCTGGAGGACCTTCTTAATAGCCTCGACGTTCTCGCCGGTCATGGCCTTCACCGGGCGCGGCATGGTCGGGCTGTCGAAGATGCCCATGAGGTTCATAGCGGTTTTGAAGGCGCCGACACCACCGGCATAGCCCTGGACGCCCGAGGTGACATCCCAAATGTGGGAGATCTCGTTGAGGCGATCCTGCTCGGCCTTGACGGTAGCCCAGTCGCCGGCCTGAGCGGCCTTCCACTGGCGCACGTAGCCCTCGGGCTCAACGTTGGCGAGGCCCGGAACGGAGCCGTCGGCGCCGCCAAGGTAAGCACCGTCGACGACGACCTCGTGACCGGTGAGGATGCTCATCGGATGGCCGTTCTTCTCGTTCTCCTGAACGAGGTAGCGGAACGAGATGTCATCGCCCGAGGAATCCTTGACGCCGGCAAGGACGCCCTCGGCGCCGAGCTTGGCAAGGAGCTTCCAGGGGAGCTTGGTGTGGACGCACACGGGGATGTCGTAGGCGAAGATGGGAAGGTCGAGTTCCTCGTGCAGGATGCGGAAGTGCTCCTCGACCTCGGTCATGCCCTGCAGGGCATAGAACGGGCAGGTGGCGACAAGCGCATCGGCGCCCAGCTCCTGGGCGACCTTACCATGCTCGATCATGCGCTCGGTCTCGGTGTCGATGATGCCAACCAGAACGGGAACGCGGTGGTCGACGATGCGCACGGCCTCGGCGACAATCTGGCGACGGCGCTCGTCGGTGGAGAAGACGACCTCGCCCGAGGAGCCCAGGAAGAACAGGCCATCGACGCCGGCATCGATCATGCGGTTGATGCTGCGCTCAAAGGATGCAACGTCGAGCTGGTGGTCTTCGGTATCGGGAACAACGACGGGAGGGATAACGCCGGTGAATTTCTGAGTTGCCACAAGAATCTCCTTAGTTGTCTGGCGGGCGGCCCTATGCCACCCACTCTTGTTGGCAGTGTCCAAGCCGTCTAGGCCAAAGAACACGGGTAGAACGTTTGGTTAAAGAAGTCGACGACTTCGTTTTCGAACGCATTGATGCGCTCGTGAGCGTATTTGGCATAAATGATATGCCTTCGGTCACACTCAAGACCGTTGAATACAGCAAACTGACCCTTGGGATCGCTCACGGCGTCCATAAGCGATGTGCCCATGAGCACCGATCCGCGCACCCGAGACGACAGCGCCTCGAGGCCACCGGGAATTGGATTGGCAACCGCCGTGCAGGCAAGACCCTGCTCGTCCAGAGCAGAAACCGCCAGCGCGACTCCGCCGCCAAGGCCCTCGCCCCATGCAAAGATGCGGTCGGGGTCCATGCCATCAAGATTGCGCGCGACCTTCGCCAACGCGCAGCCCCAACGGACGCGCTCGACAAAAGCGGGCGAAGCAATTCCCCGCTGCAGGTCGTCCGCACCAGCAACATCGTCATCCAGTGCAAGCACGGCATATCCCATGGCGGCAAATCTCGTCATGTGATGCCAGCCGCGCACAGGCCGATCGATGTCGTGGAACATCAGGCACAGCGGCACGCGCTCAGATACTCGGGCACGACCAACAGGCTCAATCAAACGAGCGTGGACCGCATGGTCACCGAGCTCAAAGGAAACCTCCGAGTAACGGGCGCAGGGGTTAACAAAGTCAATCGCCGTAATGGCCAGGCCTTGAATCTCAAGATTCGAAGCGCATGTCTCTAAATCAGAAACATCTGCTTGGACATCACCGCGCCAGTCCCGATATTCTGCGAGCCTTGACGAAACCGTTCCAGGAATTCCCACGAGCCCGGGGACAATCAGCTCGTCAACATTGCTCTCGCACTTAGACATGAGCCTCCCCTCCCTTGCAGAAAAACGGAATGATCAGATCGTCAAAATCCTGAATCTCCTCGTGGCCAAAGCCTTCAAAGAACTCATGACGCTTTTCGCATGTCAGGTTGTTATAGACCGCAAACTGCGTCGCTGGCGGACAGACGATATCGGCTGTGCCGGTGCCAAACAGCACGGGGCATTTGACCATAGGGGCAAAGTTCTTGGAATCGAAGTACGCCAGCTTGGCATAGGCTTCGTCAATACGAGTCGAGTCCTCGTCAAACCAGCGAGACCAATAGCGCAGGCCCTCGTAGGCAATGTCGTCGGCATCCAAATCCCAGACCAGGCGGAAATCTGACAGGAAGGGATAGAGGATGGCAGCGCGATTGATAAGCTCGCTGTTAAGCGCACAGGTCGCAATGCCCAAACCGCCGCCCTGCGACGCGCCGTTCACAAACACACGCGCAAGATCGATGCCCTCGAGCTCGCGAACGATGCGGCACAGGATGCGAATATCTTGGTGCAAGCGGACATAGTAGAGGTTGGCAGGGTCGCCGTCGATACCGGCGACGATATGCCCGGCAACCGTTGTGCCCTCAAATCCACCAATGTCCTCGGAGGGACCTCCTTGGCCGGGGCAGTCGAGGGCGATGAGTGCCATGCCCATGCCCGCAAACGACGCCTGCTCAAACCAGCTGCGGCTTGCACCCGGATACCCATGGAACTGAAGTACCAATGGCACGGGCTCGTCCGAGACGGGTTTAAGGTACTTGGCATGCAGGCGCGCGCCACACATGCCGGTATACCAGAGGTCGAAAAGCTGGCAGGTCGCGGCATCGGTGACCGATGCCGTCTCGATCGCATAGTCAAGCCCGACGGCGTCGGCCTCGGCCATGCGATCCTTCCAAAAGAGATCGAAATCTGATGGACGGGGCATGGCGCCTCGATATTCACCAAATTGATGTTGTAGCTCCTGAGCACTTGGCATGGCTCGTGAACCCAACCTTTCGAAATCGCAACGGAGGTGCGCCCGGCAAGGGAACCGGGCGCACGGGAGGGAAAGCGAGGCTACTCGCCGAGCTTGGGATGCAGCAGCGACGGCGCAGCGCCGAGCAGCATCTTGGTGTAGGGGTCCTGGGGGTGCTGGAAGACCTGCTTGGCCTCGCCCTGCTCGACGATCCTGCCGCCATTCATAACGATGATGTCGTCAGAGATATAGCGGACCGTCTGGATGTCATGGCTGATGAACACCATGGCCAGGCCGAGCTCCTTCTTAAGGTCGGTCAACAGGTTCAGAATCTGTGCGCGGACCGAAACGTCCAGAGCCGAGGTGGGCTCGTCGGCGATGATGGCATCGGGGTTCAGCGACAGGGCACGGGCAATTGCGACGCGCTGACGCTGGCCGCCCGAAAGCTGACCGGGAAGAACCTCGGCGGCGGAGCTGGGCAGACCGGTGAGCTCCAGGAGCTCCTTGACGCGCTTCTCCTGCTCGGCCTCGGTACCCAGGTTGTGGACGCGCATGGGGTCGAGCAGCTGCTCGCGAACGACCATGCGGGGATTGAGCGCCGTGGCCGGGTTCTGGAACACGACCGAGATGACGCGACCCATGTGGCGACGGTCCTCGGCGGTACGTTTGGTAACGTCCTTGCCCTTAAAGTAGACCTTGCCGCTCGTGGGGGCCTGCAGGCCGCACATGACGTTGGCGGTGGTGGACTTACCGCAACCGGACTCGCCGACGATGCCGATCGTCTGACCGGGCATGAGCTTAATCGTTACACCCTGGACGGCGTGAACCAGGTTGGGGTGCAGAATCGAGCCGGTACGGGTCCTAAAGGTGACGTGGACGTCATCAAGGAAGATGATCGGCTCGACGCCGTTGACTGCGGTCTCGCTCATCTACATCACCTCCGCGTGAGGGGTCAAACCATTTGCCTTGAGCACCTCGTCGGGGAGCTCGGAATAGAAGTGCTCGGTGCCGGGCACGCGCTTGAAGACCGGACGGGTGTCCAGGCCAATACGCGGATGGCTCGAGCGGGGCGCGAAGCGATCGCCCTTGGGGAAATCGCGCGGGCTCGGAACGGCGCCGGGCACCTGGTGCAGGCGACCCGAACCGCTCTCGATGGACAGAACGGAACCCAGAAGACCGCGGGTGTACTCGTGGATCGGGTTGGTGAGCAGCTCCTTGGTGGGTGCCTGCTCGATAACCTGGCCAGCGTACATAACCGTGATGTTATGGGCAACCTCGGCGACCAGAGCCAGGTCATGCGAAACGAAGATCATGGCAAAGCCGAGCTTGGCCTGAAGATCGTTGAGCAGCTTGATGACCTGCTTCTGGACGGTAACGTCCAGAGCGGTCGTGGGCTCGTCGCAGATGACCAGCTTGGGATCGCGGGTAAGGGCCATAGCGATCAGGACACGCTGACGCTGGCCGCCGGAAAGCTCGTGCGGATAGCTCTCGAGCGTGCGCTTGGGATCGAGGCCGACGAGCTCCAGGAGCTCCTCGGCGCTGCGGGTTCCGCCGCGCTTGGTGAGCTGCTTCATCTGGGCAGAGATGAGCATGGAGGGATTAAGCGAGGACAGGGCGTCCTGATAGACCATAGCGATATCGGTACCGCGCAGGCCGAACCACTCCTTCTTGCTCATCTTGAGCAGGTCGCGACCCTCCCAGAGAACCTCGCCGGAAAGATGCTCGTCATCGTCGGTCAGGCCCATGATGGCCAGCGTGGTGATGGACTTACCGCAACCGGACTCGCCCACCAGGCCCATGGTCTGACCAGGACGAACGTCAAAGTTGACATGGTCGACGACGTTGATATCACCGTGATGCTCAAACTGGATGCAGAAGTCACGGACCGAGAGAATCGGCTCAACGGACTCGTCGGGCACGTGGCGATCGTCACGCTTGAGCTCGACATCGCGCAGGGCGCCAAGGCGAGCGGAGAGGGACTGGGCCTGCTCCTTGTAGGCGCGAACGGGGTCGGAGACCAGCAGGTCGGCCTCGCGACGCTTGGAGGAATCGGTCGGATCCAGGGCGGCGGAGGGGGCAGCGGCCATAGCGTCGGTAATGCCCTCGGAGAGGATGTTGAGCGCCAGGCAGGTGATCATGATGGCCAGGCCCGGGAACAGCGCCTGCCACCAACGGCCAGCGAGCACGCCGCCGCGGGCGTCGGCGAGGATGTTGCCCCAGGTAGCAGTGGGCTCCTGGATACCAGCGCCGATGAAGGTCAGCGAGGCCTCGAAGATGATGGCGTCGGCGACCAGGGTAACGGTGAAGACCATGATCGGGGCGATGCAGTTACGCAGAACATGCTTGATCAAAATCCACGGAGCCTTGGCACCGGAAACGATGACCGCGCGGACATAGTCCTCGCCGTACTCGGACACGATGTTGGCGCGCACGATACGGGCAATCTGCGGAGTGTACATAAAGCCGATGGCGAAGATGATCGACGGCACGGAGTTGCCCAGGATGGAGACGAAGACGGCAGCGAGGGCGATGCCCGGGATGGACATGATGATGTCCAGGATACGCATGATCGTCTCGGAGACGGCCTTGCGCGAAACCGCTGCAAGGGCGCCCACGACCGAGCCGCAGACCAGAGCCATGGCGGTGGCACCAAAGCCGATGATCAGCGAGTAACGACCACCGTAGAGCATACGCGACAGAATGTCGCGACCCTTATCGTCAGTACCGAAGATAAATCCGTTGCCGGGAGCCTGGCGAGCCGTAAAGATCTCGACCGGGCTATAGGGGGCAAGAAGGGGCGCCAGAATCGCAGTCAGGGCGACCAGCACCAGCACGACGGCGGCAATCTTAGAAGACAACGTCATCTTCTTCCAGCCACCGAGCTTGAGCCCCTTGGAGGCAGCCTTCTCGAGCTGCTCGGTTTGCTTCTCTCGAATCTTTACCATAATCTACACCGTCCTGATGCGCGGGTTGATGAGCAGGTAGAGCATGTCAACCACGATGTTGATGATGATGAAGGCAAGAGCAACGACGATAACGACGCCCTGAACCAGGTTCGCCTCGTTGCCCTGAACGCCCTGCAGAATCGCGGTGCCCATGCCGGGGAGGTTGAAGATAACCTCGATGACGACGGCGCCGCCCATGAGGTAACCGATCTTAAGACCGAGGGTGGTGACCGGGGTGATCAGCGCATTGCGAAGAACGTTGATGCCGACGACGACCTTCTCGGGAACGCCGGCGCCGCGAGCCATACGGACATAATCCTTGTCGAGCTCCTCGACCATGGCGGTACGCACGATACGAGTCATCTGGCCCGTCAGCGGAAATGCCAAGGCGATGGCGGGCATGATCATACGTCCCAGATAGCCAACCGGATTCGTGGTGAAGTGAGGCAGAGCACCCGATGCCGGGAGCACCTTAAGGTAGGAAGAGAACAGCAGGATCAACAGAACGGCAAGCCAGAACGACGGGGTTGCCAAGCCGGCGATGGAAAAGACGCGGATCACTTGGTCCGGCCATTTGTCGCGATACAGTGCCGCGATGACGCCGAGCAAAAACGAAACGACCGCACCGATGGCAAGACCGATGAAGGTCAGCTGCATCGTGACGGGCAGGGCCGTGGAGATGCGCTTGGCAACGGAGTTGCGAGCAGCACCATAGGTGCCCATGTCGCCATGGATCAAATCGCCCATATAGCGCACGTAGCGCACGGGCCAGGGGTCGTCCAGACCATACTTCTCATGGTACTCGGCAACCGCCTCGGGCGAGGCACCGTCACCCAACGCCGTGTAGGCGGGGTCGGTCTTGGAGAACGACATAAGGAAGAACACCAGGACGGTGACGCCCAATGCCATGATCGGCAGCGCCACAAGACGCCTTCCAATCAAACGTAGCAAGTTGTTCACGTTCTCTCCCCTTTCTTTTGTCGGTAGGACCAACTGGTATATGAGTACGGATACTCATTACAAGACCCGGGCGACATCATTGCCGCCCGGGTCTTTGTTTCAACTATGAGGATACGGTCCCAACGACCGACATCCTGCATACAGACTCAAGCGAGTCTTACGCCTTGACGGTCGCAACGCCCCTGAAGGACATGCTCGTCGTGCCGATGCCCTTGAAGCCATCGAGGGCCTCGCCGTTGGGCGCAGTGGACGGATCGTCCCAGGAAGCGGAGACGGTCTTGACGTGGACAACGGGGTACAGAACGGCGTTGTCGGCAATGATGTCGAAGCACTCGTTCCACTTCTTCTGCTGCTCGTCGCCCTCGGCGGCAAGAGCCTCGTCCATGAGACCGTGGAGCTTCTGCCACTCAGCGGACTCCTTCCACGGGCAACGGGTCTGCATCCAGACGTTGTCGCCGTACCACCAGTTGAGCAGCAGGTCGGGATCAGCGCCGAAGCAGGAAGGATCGCCAGGGGCAAGGAGGATATCGTAGGCCTCGCCGCCGTCAATGGCAGCGTAGGTAGCCGGCGAGGTATCGGTCTGGATGGTCACATCGAAGCCGAGAGCGTCGAGGTCGTTCTTGACCTGGGCGGCCATGCCCTTAATCTGCTCGTTGTCGGTGGTGCGCAGGGTGATGGCACCCGGGGTGATGCCAGACTCCTCGATGAGCTTCTTAGCCTTCTTGGCGTCGGTCTTGTACACCGTGGAAGCCTCATGATAGTTGGTGAAGCTCTTGGGCAGGTAGCAGCTGGCAGCGGTGGCAAGGCCGGCGAAGGTGTTGCTGACCATCTTCTCGGTGTCGAGCGCATACATGACGGCCTGACGGACCTTGACGTTGTTCCAAGGCTCCTTGGCGACGTTGAACATGATGAAGCGGGTGCCGAAACCCTGAACGTTATCGATCTTGCAGCCGGCGCTCTCGAGCTGGTCGACGGCGTCAGCGGTAACGAGCTCCATAACGAGCGTGGAGCCCTCCTGCTGAGCGGTAACGCGAGCGGTGGGGTCGGTCAGGATGCTGTACTGGATCTTCTTATCCTCGGCAGCATACTCACCGTTGTACTCGGGGTTGGGAACCAGAGTGATCTCGGTATCGGAGATAGAGTCGTACATCCAGGGGCCGGAACCGATCGGCTGCTTGGCGCGATCCTCCTCGGTCTGGGTGGCCGGGGTAACGCGGACGATGGCCAGACGATCCTTGAGCAGGGAGAAGTTGGGGACCTTGGTCTTGACCGTCACGGTGCTGGCGTCCTTGGCCTCGATGGACTCGAAGGGCTGGAAGAACGGAGCATAGGTAGCGGAAGCGGCGCAAGCGGTGTAGGAGGCAACGACATCGTCAGCGGTGACCTCGGTGCCATCGGAGAACTTGGCACCCTTACGGATGGTGACCTCGAAAGTGGTGTCGTCCACAGACTTGGGATCGTCGGTGGCGAGCTCGTTGAAGGTGCTGTAGTCGTGGTAATCGATGCCGTAGAGACCCTCGACGACGTGCCAGTTAGCACCCAGGCCCACAGCGGAGCCGGTGCTGGCGGGATCGAAGCTGGACGGAGCGTAAGCGGAACCAGCGGTGATCACGCCGCCGCCACGGTTGGCGGAATCGGTGGAACCGGAAGCGGAACCCTCGTCGCTAGAGCTGCCACCGCAGCCGGTGAGACCAAGCCCTGCGACAGCAGCGACGCTGCCGGTGAGGCCGAGGAACGAACGCCTGGACATACCCTTGTTGATGATGGCCATGTCTTCTCCTATCAATAGAGAATCTTACTCGGGAGCACCTAGACTTGCCCCCGCGCAACTTGCGGACGATATATACCTTACCTACCGACGAACCCAACTGAGGTGCCGCGCTCGGCGACCGATACATACATACGCTTGAACGGTATTTACTACCGTTCACCGAATTCGTTGACAAACGATTCGCCAGACAGTATGTATCGGCGAGGTGAGATATCAGTCTTCGTCAACCCGCAGGATAGCAGGGTTTTCGCTTGGGTTAGTCAAACGTTTTAGCGTTAATAAAACCCGAAACCAGCAGGCAATCATGGCGAAATAAATGGTTGAAAATCGCGCAATCATGTATATCAGTTGTTTAGGCTCGTGTTTAGCTATCGGAATGGCCAGCCGCCGCCTCGGCGCGCTCGGCATTCCATGCAACGAGCGCCTCGTGGACCGCCTTGGCAACATCGGCAGGTATGCCGCGAACTTCCGCGATCTCTTGCTCGCTCGCCGCGCGCAAACGCTTCATCGAGCCAAAATGGCGCATAAGGGCACGTTTTCTGGTGGGTCCCACGCCCGGAACGTCATCGAGTACCGAAACCGTCATGGCCTTGTCGCGCAACTCGCGGTGGAACGTGATGGCAAATCGGTGGGACTCATCGCGTACCTGTTTAATTAGATAGAGCGACGCGGACCCGGTCGGCAGCACGACGGGAGTCTCGTCCCAAGGCACAAAAACTTCCTCATCGGCCTTTGCCAAGCCACAAACTGGTATATCGAGCCCAAGAGCCTCAAGTTGCTTGATCGCAGCGGTCAATTGCGGCTTACCGCCATCGACAACGAGCAAATCGGGGCGCGATCCAAAGCGCTCGTCGGCCATGCGCTCGGGAGCGTAGCGTCGTCCCAAAACCTCGGACATCGACACGAAGTCGTTTGCCTCGTCCAATTCGGCCTGAATTTTAAAACGACGGTACTGGCTCTTGTCGGCGCGCCCGTTGGTAAACACCACCATCGAGGCGACGGTAAAGGTTCCGTGCAGCGTCGAAATATCGAAGCACTCGATACGCATCGGCGGCGCCGGCAGCGCCAGCGCGCTTTCGAGCTCCAGGAGCGCTTGATTGGTGCGGTCGTCAGCGTACCCCGTTCGCATCATGTAGCGCATGAGGGCATGGCGCGCATTTTTGGATGCCATATCGAGCAAACGGTGCTTTTCGCCACGCTGCGGCCTATGGAGATGGCAGGAACGCTCGCGCTTGCCTGCAAGCCACTCCCCCAGCGCCTCCGCATCCTCAAGCTCGACAGAGAGGTTTATCTCAGCTGGAATATCAGCCGTCTCGTCGTAATAGCGCTTAAGAAAGCCCGACTGGAGCTCTTCCTCGTCAACATCAAGACCCTTGTCGAGAATGAGCTCGCAGGTGCGAACTGTTCGGCCCTCACGCACGACAAAGACGCAAGCGGCAGAGATGGTCTCCTCGCGATAGAAACCGATGACATCGATATCGACACTGGAGGGAAAAACGACTTGCTGACGGTCGTCCAGACCCCTGATGACCTCCAAACGACGCTTGACGCGTGCCGCGCGCTCAAAATCGAGTGCCTCGGCGGCATCCGCCATCTCGGAAGTCAGCTCGTCGACGACATCCTTGCGATGGCCCGACAAAAAGCGCTCGACACGCTTGACGTTCTTGGCATAGTCTGCCGGGGAAATCGCGCCGACACACGCACCCGGCCCGCGCCCGACATGGTAGTCAAAGCAGGGGCGCCCGTTTTGTGCGCAAATCATATTGACGATGTCTTCCTCGCCCTTGTGGGACTCGATGATACGGCGACAACGACGCCACTCCGCACAGGATGCAGAGCAGATGGGGATAACCTTGCGCAGCGTATCTATCGTCTCACGTGCCGCACGGCTATCGGTATAGGGTCCAAAATAGCGCGTTCCCGGCTTATGACGCTCACGCGTGTATTTGATAGCGGGATACAAGTCGCCCTTTGTAATGGCGATAAAGGGGTAGCTCTTGTCATCCTTGAGGTCGACGTTAAAGTACGGATGGTACTGGCCGATCAGGTTGCGCTCGAGTACAAGCGCCTCATGCTCGGTTTCGACAACGATGTAGTCAAAGCTCGCAACCAATTGCATCATGAGCGGTATTTTTTGGCGCTCATCCTGCAGCGTCACGTACTGGCGCATACGGGAACGCAGGTTTTTCGCCTTGCCAACGTAGATGACATCGCCCTTGGCATCCTTCCAAAGGTAGCATCCGGGCTGCGTGGGAACGCGCGAAACCTGCTCGGCGAGTGTTGGAATGTTGTCGTGACCGGCCACACGCACCTACTTGCGGCGAAGCAGCGCCGAGACCTCGGGCATCTTAAGGACGACGGCAAGGCCAAAGGTAACAGCAAGCGAGACGGCACCGGCAACGCAAACGTAGCCAAGAGTAATCAGAATCGAGCCGCCAAGTGCCCCGACAAAGTGCTCAAGCGCCCACATGACGCCGGCGCCTGCGGCAGCACCCAGGCCACCGAGCAAAAGGCCAAAGAAACCGCCATGCAGGATAGATTTGACCTGAAGACCACGCAGACGACGACGCAGCCACCAGAGCGAACAACCGACCAAGATCACGTAGTCGACGACATACGAAAGCGCGATTGCCGGCATACCGAAGCCCAGCACAACGCCAAACAGCAGAACCGAGCCGGCCTGGCCGATGGCGGAATACAGGCAATAGCGGCTATAGGGCTTCATGTCGAGCAAGGCAGAGAAGCTCTTCTGCATCAACACGACCACGCCGTAGAGCGGCAGCGAGAACGCCAGGTAGACAAGGAACTCGGATACCAGCGCCACGCCGGACTCATCAAACTTGCCGGCACAGTAAATCATGTTGAGCGGACGCGCGAAGACAATCAGGTACAGCGCGAACGGAATCAGGAAGAACAGCATCTGGGCGACGCCACGCGAAATGCCCGTGCGAACGCTGTCGTAATCCTTCTCCTGCGCGTCGTGAGAGAGCTCGGTATAGAGCGCCGTCGAAAGCGAGGCGGCAATCAGCGCGTAGGGCAGCGTGTACCACAGGCGCGCATAGGCGATAACGGAAGGACCAGTCTCGGGCTGGACCACCAGCGCGGCAGCGTTGGTGATAGAAGTCGAGACAAACATGCACACCGTGGCGAGCAGCGTCGGGATACCAAGCGCAATCGTCTGGCGCAGTGCGGGGTCCTTAAAGTCGATATGGATATGGGGATGCACGCCGTGCTTGCCAAGCGCGGGAATCTGACATGCCATCTGAACAAAGACACCGAGGGTCGTACCGGCCGCAATCAAGATGATGCCGGCACGTTCGCCAAACTGTGCGGACACGGGCGCAAAACCCATAAAGCTCGCAATGACGATCACATTGTTGAGGACCGGGGCAAACGTCGACCAGAAGTAGTCGCGGTGTGCGTTGAGAACGCCCGAGAACACCGAGCCCAAACCATAAAACAGAATCTGGATGGCAAAGAAACGGAACATGAACGCAGCGGTATCCATGCTGCCGCCGTCACCCGAAAGGAACGATTGCGTCCAGATAAAGCCCGGGGCGAACACGGTCCCCAGCAACGAAATGCCACCCAGCACCAAAAGCAGAATGCCGAGCAGGTTGCCCACGTACTCGTTCGAGGCCTCGCGACCCTGCTCACGCCTCACACCCATGTACACGGGCAAAAACGCCGTCACGAGCATGCCACCCATCACGAGTTCGTAGAGCATATTGGGCAGGTTGTTGGCGACCTGATAGGAGGACGAGAGCAGCGACATGCCGATAGCTGCCGCCATTGCCCACGTGCGGATAAAACCGGTGACGCGAGACACGATAGTCAGGATGGTCATAAGCCCGGCGGAACGACCAACCGTGGAGTAGTCCGACGAGCCCATGTCGTAAGTGTCATCTCGCGACGAAGAAACTTCGGATGAGGGTGTCTGAGGCGCAGATTCTTTTGCAAAATGAGCTCCGCGCTTCAATTCTTCCTGCGGCATCGCTCAGTCCTCTCTCGTAATCGCGGCAACCGTCGCCCCGCAAAATGCAATTAAATCATCGGGTGCAAGCTCGAGCTGATAACCACGCTTGCCTCCCGAAATAAAAATGGTATCCCAAAGGACACACGTCTCATCAATGAGCGTCCGGTAGCGTTTTTTCATACCGACCGGGCTGCAGCCGCCGCGAACGTAGCCAGTCGCCGCAAGCAAATCCTTCACATGCATCATAACCAAGGACTTCTCCCCCGCGGCACGCGCGGCGGACTTTAGATCGAGCTCGTCGGCAACAGGGATACAGCACACGACATAGTCGTTGGACGGTGTCACGCAGACCAAAGTCTTAAATCCTTGACCGGGCTCCTCGCCAAGCTGCTCCGAAATCGCGACCCCCAGGCCCACCGACTCATCACCATCGTCTTCGTACGTATGTAGAACATAGGAAATGCCGGCACTTTCCAGCTCGCGCATCGCATTGGTTTTTGGCGTCTTTACAGCCTTTGCCATGACATATCCTTTCCCTCGCATTCGGACGCAAGGATTAAGTATATGTCCAATTCGGCTGCATACGTCACATCGGCACAGCAAGCGCCATCGAATCACAAGGAGTCGATGGCGCCCATAAACTGAATCGCCTATTTATTAAGCATCAAGTTGAGCCTGACGCTCCCGGTCACGCCTGAGCAACGGCGCCAAAAACTTGCCCGTATAACTCTGCGGACAGTCCGCAACCTGCTCCGGTGTGCCCGAAACCACGACGGTTCCGCCGCCGTTACCGCCCTCGGGACCCATATCGATCAGGCGGTCGGCAACCTTGATGACATCAAGGTTGTGCTCAATCACCAGCACCGTGTTGCCCACATCGACCAAGCGCTGCAGCACATCGAGCAGCTGGCGGACGTCCTCAAAATGAAGACCGGTCGTCGGCTCGTCCAAAATATAGAACGTCTTGCCCGTCTGGCGTCGATGAAGCTCCTTGGCGAGTTTCACACGCTGCGCCTCGCCGCCCGAGAGCGTCGTGGCGGGCTGGCCCAGGCTCACGTAGCCTAAGCCTACATCGTACAGCGTCTGGAGCTTGCGCTTAATCTGCGGGATATTCCCAAAGAAGGCCAGCGCCTCGGTGACGCTCATGTCGAGCACGTCCGAGATGGTCTTGCCACGGTAGGTGACCTCGAGTGTCTCGCGGTTGTAGCGTTTACCGCCGCAAACTTCGCAGGGAACGTAGATATCGGGAAGGAAGTGCATCTCGATCTTGATCTGCCCGTCGCCCTTGCACGCCTCGCAGCGCCCGCCACTCACATTAAAGGAGAAACGACCCGGCGAGTAGCCGCGCGCCTTCGACTCCGGCGTACTCGCAAACAGCGCGCGAAGATCATCCCACAGGCCGATATAGGTAGCAGGGTTGGAACGCGGCGTGCGGCCAATCGGCGACTGGTCGATATCGATAACCTTATCGATACACTCGATGCCCTCGATTTTTTTATACGGACCCACAGGGCGCGTCGAACGGTGAATAGCATTCGTAAGGGCAGGCGCAATGGTGTCGGTAACCAGGGAGCTCTTGCCCGATCCCGACACGCCGGTAACAACCGTAAGCGTACCAAACTCGATCTTGGCGGTAACGTTTTTGAGGTTGTTGGCTCGAGCGCCCGTAATTTTAAGGCAGCCGCGACCGGGCTTGCGCCGTTCATCAGGCACCCGGATCATTCGTTTGCCGGTCAGATAAGCGCCCGTCATCGACTCAGGACACGCCATGATATCAGCAGGCGTTCCCGCCGCGACTACGTGTCCGCCGTTGACGCCGGCGCCGGGTCCCATGTCGATCACGTAGTCGGCGGCACGGATTGTGTCCTCGTCGTGTTCGACGACGATAACGGTATTGCCGATATCGCGCAGGCGCTCGAGCGTCCTAATCAGGCGCTCGTTGTCACGCTGATGAAGACCGATTGAAGGCTCGTCCAGAATATAGAGCACGCCCATGAGACCCGCGCCGATCTGCGTTGCCAGTCGAATACGCTGTGCCTCGCCACCGGAAAGCGTCGCCGAGGCACGGTCGAGGGTCAGATAGTCAAGTCCGACATCGACCAGAAAGCGCAGGCGCTCCAGGATTTCCTTAACGATGCGCCCGCCGATAAATTGTTGGCGCTCGGTAAGATCCAAACCCTCAAAAAACTCGAGCGACTCGCGGCACGATAGGCAGCAGACCTCGTAAATGGACTTACCGCCTACGGTAACGGCGAGCATCTCGGGGCGCAAACGAGCGCCGTGGCAACTCGAACACGGCTCCTCGCGGATGTACTTCTCCAAGCGCGCCTTGGTGTTCTCATTCGTCGTCTCGGTATAGCGCTCGTACAGGATATTGCGCACGCCCGAGAACTTGGTGTCCCACTGGCTGCGGCGTCCATCGAGCTTTTGATAGTCGACCGAAATCTTCTGGTCGCCCATGCCGTCTAAAAACGCGCGACGCACCCGCGGAGGCAGATCCTCCCACGGCGTATCGACGCTCACCTTGAAGTGTTTACAGACCGCAGCGAAAATCTGCGGATAGTAGTTAGAGTTGCCAAACAGGCTGCCAAAGACCCCGTCGGCGATCGACTTCGAGGGGTCTTCGATTAGGGCCTCGGCATCGACCGTCTTCTTAAAGCCCAGGCCATCGCACTCGGGGCACGCGCCATAGGGCGCGTTGAACGAGAAATCACGCGGCTGCAGGTCATCGATGGAGTGTCCATGCTCCGGGCACGCTAACGCCAGCGAATACTCCAGCAACTCGCCTTCGGTCCCCTCGGGAGCGTCGCGGTCGGGCAGCAAGTATACGTTCACATTGCCGTGCGCCAGCGCAGTCGCCTGTTCAACGGACTCGGCAATACGGCCCAGCGAGTTCTCGCGAATCACGATGCGGTCGACCACGACCTCGATATCGTGCTTGAATTTCTTATCCAAATCGATAGGGTCATCAAGCGAGCGAACCTCGCCGTCGACACGCACGCGGCTAAAGCCCTCGGCGCGAAGGTCCTCAAACAGCTTGGTGTACTCGCCTTTTCGCCCGCGCACCACCGGTGCCAGCACAAACGCGCGGCGGCCCTCCCCCGCCGCCAAGACCTTGTCGGCAACCTGGTCGGTCGTCTGGCGCTCAATGACGCGGCCGCATTCGGGACAGTGCGGGGTGCCCACACGGGCGAACAGCAGGCGCAGATAGTCATAAATCTCGGTTACGGTGCCAACCGTCGAGCGAGGGTTTTTAGACGTCGTCTTTTGGTCGATCGACACCGCCGGCGAAAGGCCGTCGATTGAATCCAAGTCGGGTTTGTCCATCTGGCCCAAGAACTGGCGCGCATAGCTCGAAAGGCTCTCGACGTATCGACGCTGGCCCTCGGCATAGATAGTGTCAAATGCCAGCGAGCTCTTGCCCGAGCCAGAAAGACCGGTAATGACCACGAGTTGGTCACGCGGAATGGAAACATCGATATCACGGAGGTTGTGCTCACGAGCGCCGCGAATAACGATAGAAGAATCAGACATGGAAGCTCCTTGCCTCCTATTGCATCGAATCATACTGCCGATGAGTTTAGCGCACTCGACGCGCACAGATGTTCGTAATACAAGATTCGCAGACCTTTAGCTTTGCGTATCGGGTGCTTTGTTTCTCGAAATGCCGTGGAAAGGTTACGGTAATCTAATACTGAACTTAATTTGCTGTAACAGAGGAACGTCCATGACCGAAGATATCCCCCTTGAAATCACTTCGAGCGACATGGCCAATCTGCCCATATTCATCGCCGTCCTTATCGTGGCCATCGTCGTGGTGCGCGTATATTTTTCAATCAAACACAATGAAAAGCCGCCCATTGCCCGCGTCTTTTGGTGCGCGACGCTCCTCATCCCGCTCGGCATGGTAGCTGCATGGATTACGAATCAATTGCTCGTAAATGAGGACAGTTCCCTATGGGTCCTTTCTTATTCGGCGCTCGGTGCTGCCGCCGTCATGCTTCTTGTCGAGCCCTTGGTTTCGGGACTTATCGACCAAACCGATCTTGCGACGGGAACGGTTGCCTGTATTTGCCGTGACATCCTTGTCATCGCCGCTGTTTCAGCGCTCTCGTTCGTTTCACTCGAAATTGCCTGTAACGAAACGTTCTATCGCATTCCCGCCAACTCATTCGGGTTTTCCGTCGGGCTGCTCGCGACGGTTCTGCTCTCCCTTTATTTGCTGGGACAGCGTCATGGAGGCGTCATGGCCCTCGTGCCCGTCGCCTGTTGCATCCTTGGCATTGCCGAGCACTTCGTCATAACGTTTAAAGGCGAGGCCATCCTGCCAAGCGATATCTTGGCCCTTGGCACCGCAATGGAAGTGAGCGAGGGATACGAGTTTACCTTTACCGCCGGAATCGTAACCTCTCTAGCCCTGCTGGAGATTTCCCTGGGGCTTCTTTCGCTTATCCGACCGAGAAAGCTCCGTACGCCCACCCATGTCTTCCCCGCATTCGCCGCTAACCTCTGCGCTTTTCTGCTAGTGACCGTTGTGGGGCTCTCGGGCTTTTCCAGCATCGACTTGGAGCAGGCGCTGAATTTTGGATTTGACCGTTGGCAGCCCATCACCACGTATGCGTCTCAGGGTTTTATCACTTCGTTCACCGAAATGGTCAACGAGTTGCCCATTGAGAAGCCCGAAGACTATACGCCCGATGAGGCGCAGAGCATCGAGCAGGAGCTCGCCGCCACCTACGACAGCACGTATGGCTCAAGCGAGCAGCGCGCGGCGGCCGTTGCCCAGTTCAATGAAATCAAGCCGACGATTGTTGCCGTCATGAATGAGAGTTTTAGCGACCTTTCGTGCTTTGAGCAGCTCCAGGCGGCCGGGTACACCGGCCCCGCATTCTACAACTCGCTTCCCGACACACTTGTTCGCGGCACCATGCTCGCTTCGGTCGCCGGTGGCGGAACGGCGAACTCCGAATTCGAATTTTTGACCGGAGCGACAACGGCCTTTGTCGGATTAGGCAAAATCCCCTATCAGCTATATCAGATGAATGGCGTCAACAGCCTGGCAAAGGACCTTAAGGAACTTGGGTATACCGCTACCGCTATGCACCCGCAAAACCCCGTCAACTACCATCGAGATAAAATCTATCAGCAGCTGGGCTTTGGAGACTTTCTTTCAATCGGCGATTTCGAAGGTGCGCCCTGTTACCATGCCGGCGTATGCGACTACGCCACCTACGACAAGATACTCGACCTGCTTAGAACCGACGAAGCCCCGCAGTTCATCTTTGACGTCACGATGCAAAATCACGGCGGCTACGACTATGGCACCGTTCCCGCCGAGGAGCTGACAAACTATTGGGTCGAGGGAGCCAGCGAGGGTGCCAATAGCGCGCTCAACACCTATCTTACCTGCATCAACGCATCCGACCGGGACCTCGAGTACTTTATCAACGAGCTCCGCAATATCGGCAGACCGGTTGTCCTTGTCTTTTTTGGCGACCATCAGCCGAGCGCCGCAACGACTCTCAACGACGAGCTGTACCCTCAGGAAGATACGGCAAGCCACGCTTTCCGTATCTATCAGTCGACATATTTTGTCTGGGCTAACTATGAAATCGCCGGCAATACCGAGCTCAACGTCTACGACACCGTCGGGGCAAACGAGATTGCAGCCATTACCGTTAATAAGATCGGCGCCCCGCTCACCGACTATCAAAAGGCTCTGCTTGCAACAAGGTCAGATGTGCCCACCATCAATGTCGCCGGCTACCTTGGTGCCGACGGGCTGCGCTACGACTTGGAATCTGAAGACAGCCCATACGCCTCGACGATCGACAAGCTGCAGCGCATGCAATACCTCGAGTTCGCCAGCAAAGTTCAGTAAGCCCGCCCATTCGCTTGGACCCATCGTATTGCAAGCACGCTCGGCCCAAATGCATCGTAAATGACTCCCGCTCGCAAACGAGGGTACAATGACGCTCGTGTCACATCACGGGGCCCCGGCCCCAACATATACAAAGGAGTCATACATGGGTTGCGAGCACGCACAGGCCGCCGGCGGACAAACGTCGCCGTCGCAATTTGAGGAGAATACGCTGTCCGAGGTCAAACGCGTCATCGCCGTGCTTTCCGGCAAGGGCGGTGTCGGCAAGTCGTTTGTCACCGGTGCCATCGCCACCGAGCTTGCCCGTCACGGCCACAAGGTCGGCGTCCTCGATGCCGACATCACCGGTCCCTCTATCCCCAAGATGTTCGGTATGAGCGGACGCCACGTCCATGCCCTTGGCAACCTCATGCTGCCTGAAATCTCCGAGCACGGCGTCAAGGTCATGAGCTCCAACCTTCTGCTCCAAAACGAGACCGACCCCGTCCTTTGGCGCGGTCCGGTCATCGCAGGCGCCATCAGGCAGTTCTGGAGCGAGACCTCGTGGGGCCCCATCGACTACCTGCTGGTCGACATGCCTCCGGGAACAGGCGACGTCGCACTCACCGTCTTCCAGTCACTGCCCGTCGACGGCATCGTCATCGTCACGAGCCCGCAGGATCTGGTCTCGATGATCGTCGCCAAGGCGGTCAACATGGCCGAGAAGATGAACGTCCCCATTCTGGGCATCGTCGAGAACATGAGCTATATTGAGTGCCCCGACTGCGGCAAGAAGATCGAGGTCTTTGGCAAGAGCAAGCTCCCCGAGGTCGCAGAGCGCTATAACCTCGACATCTTGGGCACGCTTCCCATTAATCCGGCACTCGCCGAGGCCTGCGATAAGGGCGAGGTTGAGACCGCGCTGCCCGATGGCATGTTGCCCAAGGCAGTCTCTGCCGTCGAGGCTATTACCCCGCACGAGACCGACGAGGCCTAAGTGAACACGAGCGCCTTCTATGACGTCCTGGTAATCGGCGGCGGGGCTTCAGGCCTCGCCGCCGCCATTACGGCCGCACGTGCTGGCAAAAGCGTCTGCATCGTTGAGCGCGATGTCGCCTGCGGCCTTAAGCTCCTTGCGACCGGTAACGGCCGCTGCAACCTCTCCAACGAATCGATTGATCCTCAGCGGTATAACCACCCCGCATTCGTCGAATCTGTCATGGGCCCCCAACCCGAACAAGAGCTTATGGGTTTCTTCTCCTCGCTGGGCATCATGACAACCTCCGAGGAAGGCCGACTGTACCCGCGTTCCCTTCGCGCCGAATCGGTGCGCGACGCGCTTCTCAACGTTTGCGACCGCCTAGGTATCACCTTAATCTGCGGAGCCAACGTTGCCTCGGCGCACAAAGCTTCCGAAGGCTGGACACTCCAAATAGACCGTCCAGCGCGGGCACTCAAGGCAAAAAAGCACGACGACCGAAAATCGGAGCTCCGCTCGCTTCGGAAAGCGCTCGCCGATGTCCCTCGCAAGAACGAGGCCCTGCAGGCACATGCCGTAATTATCGCCACGGGTGGCAACCCCACTGGTATCGCCGATACGTTTCGCCTCCCCCTCACTTCGCTGCGCCCCATCCTCTGCCCCGTATCGGCAACGGTCGTCGGCGATCGGGCGGCACTCAAGACGTTGGATGGCCTGCGCGTCCGCGCCCGCTTGACGCTCGCCCGCAACCACAGTGAGCTCTGGCACGAAGACGGTGAAGTCCTGTTTCGAACCTTCGGTATCTCGGGCGTCGCTGTCTTCAACCTCTCCCGTCGTATCCAGCACGGCGATACGATCCTGCTCGACGTTTTCCCCGACCTCTCCAAAGACGAGCTGCTCGATATGCTCAACCGGCGCGTTGAGCTGCTCGGCGGCTTTTCGCCCCGCGATCCCCGTTGGCTCGACGGCATGCTCGCCCCGCAACTCTCCCGCGTCGTCTGCACAGCGTTCGAGCAGTGCCATCCAGGCTCCAACGATGTCATCCACCTGGTCTCGATCCTCAAGCACTTTAAGTTGCTCGTCGAGGGAACAGCCGAGGAGCGCTCGGCGCAGGTCACGCGTGGTGGCGTATCTGTCGAGAGCATCTCAACACCCAGTCTACGCGCGAGCAGCGCTGTCGACGCCCCGCTTTACGTCTGCGGCGAAGCGCTCGACATCGACGCCGATTGCGGAGGCTTTAACCTTGCGTGGGCATGGCTCTCGGGCATTCGCGCTGCAAGCAGCCTGTAGCCGCGCAGTCTATAATCAAAAACGCATTCGGGCCGTCTGGGATACCGGACGGCCTCTTTCTTGCCTCTAAGGAGACCTCGATGATCGAAATCACCCAAGTCAACGCTTCGCTCGATGAAGCCGGCGATGAAAATGCCTGCCTCATTGTTGGCAAGCGAGTCGCCAAGCGCGTCCTACGTTGCAAGGACTCCGAGATCAAGTCCATCGAGCTCCACCGCAAGTCAATCGACGCTCGCAAAAAACGAGACGTCCATTTTATCCTGAGCTTTCGTGTTGAGCTGACTAGTCTCCACCTCGAGCGAGAAGCGATCGACAGCATTGCCGAGCGTGACCGCTCGCGCGTACGCGCGATAGAAGACGATGGGTCTTCATTCCCCTCCCCCGTCTCCGACGCACCTCAAGAATGCCCTGTCGTTGTCGGCGCCGGATGCGCTGGCCTTTTCGCTGCGCTCACCCTTGCCGAAGCGGGTCTTAAGCCCTTGCTCATCGAGCGCGGCGACCCAGCATTTCGCCGCTCGCATGCGATCGATCTCTTTCTAAAGGAGCGCATCCTCGACCCCGAGAGCAATATCCAGTTTGGCCTGGGCGGCGCGGGGACCTTCTCGGACGGCAAGCTCAATACGGGAACCAAAAATCCCGCCCATCGCCTTATCCTCGAAGCCTTCGTCGAGGCGGGCGCGCCCCGCGATATTCTGTGGGATGCCAAGCCGCACATTGGCTCCGACATCCTTCCCACGGTTGTCACCGCTATATCCCAGCGCATCGAGCAGCTCGGAGGTGTCGTCCGTTATCGAACAAAGCTCGTCGACATTCGCATCGACGCGTCTGGCGCCATCACCGGTATCGATGTCCAATCGTCCCAAGACGCCGCTTACGAGCCAATTGAGACAAAGCACCTCATCCTCGCCTGCGGGCATTCTGCTCGCGATATTTTTGAGCTCCTTAAGGACCACAACGTGGCCCTCGCACAAAAGACCTTTGCCATGGGCGTTCGCATCGAGCATCCGCAGCGCGACATCGACCGAGCCCAATATGGAGCCTCGGCGGGGCATCCTGCCCTCGGAGCAGCCCCCTACAAGCTCGTCGCCCATCTTCCCAACGGCCGCAGCGTGTTCTCGTTTTGCATGTGCCCCGGCGGGCAGGTTGTCGCCGCCTCTTCCGAGCAGGGCCACCTGTGCGTCAACGGCGCCAGCCTCAATGCCCGCGACGGACGCAACGCAAACGCCGCCCTGCTCGTTAACGTCACGCCTGAGGACCTTCCCAACGATGACCCGCTCGCCGGCATCGAGCTCCAGCGTGCCTGCGAGGCGGCCGCCTATCGCCTGGGTGGTTCCAACTGGAACGCACCGGCACAACTCGTCGGAGATTTCCTCGCAGGACGCGCCAGCAAGGCGCCCGGAAAGGTAAAGCCCACCTATCCGCTCGGTGTGACCTGGACGGCAATTGACGAAGCCCTGCCGCAGCATATCATCGAGTCGCTCCGCCTGGGACTTCCTCTACTCGGAAAAAAGCTACGAGGCTATGACCGCCCCGATGCCGTTCTTACCGGCGTGGAGACTCGTTCGAGCTCACCGGTTACTGTCACCCGAGACCGAACGTGCCATGCCGTGTCGACCCCGGGACTCTACCCTTGCGGTGAGGGAGCTGGATATGCCGGCGGCATCATGAGCGCGGCCACCGACGGCATTCGTTGTGCCGAAGCCCTGATCGCAGACCTCTAGCGCACGAATTCCAGCACGCAAAAGACACAGGCCCCGAGCTCCACAGGGAACTCGGGGCCTGTTCGCTATTTCTTAAACCGTGCACCCTGGCGTTTTCTGCCCGATGCGAACGTGGAACCCTTGCGGGCCTGCGAACGTAAGCGCTCGATCGTCTCGTCCTCAGACGCACCCTCGAGCATCGCCCGAATCTGAACGACGGCATCGCGCAGGCGCGCCGCCTCCTCAAAGTCCATGGCGGCAGAAGCGTTGCGCATATCCTCTTCCATGGTTTCGACGATCCGCACAAGCTCGTCATGCGGCAGTTCTTCCAACTGCTCCGCAAGTGTCTGCTCGGGTGCCACCGTTTCCGGCACGCCGCCCTCGCCCGACTCATCGGGCGTATAGAATGCGCCATGGCCAAGGGAGTCGCCCTTCGAGCGCCCCTTGGAACCCACGGTTTTTTCGGCTTCGGCAATAAAACTTGAGATGTCGTTGATGGCCTTGCGCACCGTCTTGGGCACAATGCCATGCTCTTCGTTATATGCCATCTGAATCTCGCGGCGGCGCCGCGTCTCCTCGATGGCCTCTTTCATCGAATCGGTCACAACGTCCGCATACATGATGACTTCGCCATCGGCGTTACGGGCCGCGCGGCCAATCGTCTGAATCAGCGAACGGCGGTTGCGCAAGAAGCCTTCCTTATCGGCGTCGAGAATTGCCACCAGTGAGACCTCGGGAAGATCCAGGCCCTCACGAAGCAGGTTGATGCCAACGAGAACATCGATCTTGCCCTCGCGCAGCGTTCGCAGGATCTCGACACGGTCCATTGTCGCCGTATCAGAGTGCATGTAATTGACCTTAATGCCCGCGTCGAGCAGATGGTCGGTCAGGTCCTCGGCCATGCGCTTGGTCAACGTGGTCACCAGCACGCGCTCCTTGCGGGCAACGCGCTCGCGAATCTCGTCCTCAAGATCGTCAATCTGGCCGCGTACTGGACGCACGTCAATCTTGGGGTCGAGCAGGCCGGTCGGACGAATAATCTGCTCCACGTCGTTCTGGCTCACCCGCAGCTCGTAGTCGCCCGGCGTGGCCGAAACATAGATAAACTGGGGTATCCTTGCCTCAAACTCATCGAAACGAAGCGGGCGGTTATCGAGCGCCGAGGGCAGGCGAAAACCGTGTTCCACCAGCGTCACCTTACGCGAGCGGTCACCTTCGTGCATGCCGCGAATCTGCGGCACCGTCACATGGCTCTCATCGATGATGCAGAGCATATCCTTGGGAAAGTAATCGATTAGGGTAAACGGCGGCTCACCCGGTTTGCGACCGTCCAGATGACGCGAGTAGTTCTCGATGCCGTTGCAAAAGCCCATCGTCTCGAGCATCTCAAGATCATAATCGGTGCGCTGCTGCAGACGCTGCGCCTCGAGCAACTTGTCGGTCGCCTTGAGCTCCGCGACGCGCTTCTCGCACTCTTCGCTGATCGATTTCAGAGCCGCCTTGACCTTCGGCTTCTCGGTCACGTAGTGCGATGCCGGCCATACGGGGATGGCCTCGTACTCACGCAGCATTTCACCGGTGACCTCATCGATCTCGGCAATCAGCTCGACCTCGTCGCCAAAGAACTCAAACCGCAACGGATGCTCGGCATAAGGCGGATACACGTCGACAACATCGCCGCGCACGCGAAACGTGCCGCGTGCAAGGTCATAGTCATTGCGATCATATTGAATATCGATAAGTGCATGGATAAAGTCATCGCGCTCGAGCGGAACCTTCTTGTCGACGTTTGGAGCTAGGCCCGCATAGTCCTCTGGAGAGCCGATGCCATAGATACACGAGACCGATGCGACGACGATCACATCGCGTCGAGAGAGCAGTGACGCGGTCGCCTGATGTCGCAGCATCTCGACCTCTTCGTTAATCGAGGAGTCTTTCTCGATATATGTATCGCTTTGCGGCACATACGCCTCGGGCTGATAGTAGTCGTAGTACGAGACGAAGTAGACCACAGCGTTGTTGGGAAAGAACTCTTTGAGCTCGCTCGCAAGCTGAGCGGCGAGCGTTTTATTCGGAGCCATGACCAGCGTCGGCTTTCCCAGGGCCTCAATAGTCTTTGCCATCGTGAAGGTCTTGCCCGAACCAGTCACGCCCAGCAAAACCTGATAGCGGTCTCCGTCCCTCACACCCTGCACAAGCGACTCAATGGCTTTAGGCTGGGAACCGGCAGGCTCATAGGGAGACACGACCTTAAACGGCACGTCAGAGCCTTCAACGCCAAAGCGCTTAAGTTCACCACCAACGCGTTCTACTTCAAATTCCGCCATGGATACTCCTAACTCATATATCTGCAGTATACGCAGGCGGCAGGCATAGTCCTATACGAACCGATCGGGATAGAGGGTCTTGTAGCGAACCCAGGCATTATTGACACGAATCAGATACGCCTGCGTCTCGGGAAAGGTGATTGCATTATGAAGCAACGTACTCTGCTGCGCCCATCCGTCGACATTGCCCATGCCGGCGTTATAGGCGGCAATGGCACTGTCAGTCGACCCGTTAAAATACGCTAGAAGATACGAGAGATACGCACAGCCAAACTCGATATTCGTAGCCGGATCGTTAAGGTTGTCGGCCGAATACTCGCCACCGTCGACAAGGCCCTTGGCGATCATATCCTGGGCAGTCTCGGGCATCAGCTGCATCAATCCCTGAGCACCCTGATTCGACTCGGCCTCGGGATCCCAATTCGATTCAGACTTAATGACAGCGCACACCAGATACGGATCCAGATTATGCGAAATACTGGATTGCTTTACATACGCCTCGTAGTCAATCGGATACAGCGGCTTAAAGAAAGCGGCAGGAGCATACGAGTAAACGAATGAGATAAGGCCGAAGGCAAAAACGGCAGTCAGCGGTATAAGGCGATACCATGTAAGGAAACGTGTCTTAGGCATCGGCCTCCTCCTTATCCACTACATCCCGGAACCCATGGCGCGCAAGCCATGCGTCCAGTTGTTCAAAGAGCGAGTTATCGCCTGCCGCATTGTCAATCACCGTTGCAGCGAGATTGCACAGCGCAGACTCTTCGGGCTGGCAAGCAGAACGGGCATCGAAATCAGATGGCTCCATACCACGTTGAATAGCGCGCTCGCGACGAACTGATAAAGGGGCGCTGATGACCAGAATTTCATCAGCCAAACCAAATGCATCCTCAAAACCAGTCGGAGCAGAAACCTCGACTACCGCAAAGGGATAACGGGGAGACGAAACCGTACAACAAACCGGATCGAGAATCCTAAGCGAAAGCTGTTCAATGAGAACGGGATGCACAATGCCATTGAGCCGTGCGACCGAATCAGGAGAAGCAAAAGCTCGAGAAGCGAGGATGCTGCGGCGAATGCCGCCATCCTCATCCAAAATGTCCCAACCGAATTCATCCGCGAGTGCATTGACGATATCAGAGCCCGGCACATACAGCGATTTTGCAAGCTCATCCAGATCGATTAGCATAGCGCCACGAGATTCGAAATAGCGGCAGGCAGTCGACTTACCCGAAGCAATATTGCCCAAGACAAATACGGTAAACATCAAGCCCTCCCTAACGCCAATGCGAGTAATTATCGCTCAAATACACTAGAAGGACTCAAAATACAGCCAAACAGTAAGAGCGAATACGGGGGAGCTAAATCCCAAAGTACAACGTGTATATAACGCAAAAAAGGGGGAGGCCGCGAGGCCTTCCCCTTCTTCAGTTTCGCTGACGGCTCGGTGCCGTCCACCGGTCAGCGGCGCCCTGGCCTCCCACGGGCTGACCC
>CAJMRD010000012.1 GCA_905215725.1 uncultured bacterium
TCGGCCTTGACCCGGCCCTCTGGCGGGCTTTGGTGCTCAGCCTTACCACCCTGATGGTGGCGGCGGTGGTGTCGGCATTGGTGGCGATGGCGCTTTCCGTGTTGGTTGCGCTGGTGCCGGTGGATGTTGCGGTGCCGTCCTCTGCGGTATCTGCTGTCGCATTTGTGTCAGTGCCGTCTTCGGCCTTGCCTGTGTCGCTGCTCGTGGCGTCGGCTTGCGCCTGCTGCTCGGCTGTTGCCCGAGGCTGCATGGTTTCTGCGATGGCTGCTATGGGCAACGTTGTGCTGACCATGGACGTGCACGCGATCGCGCAGAGCAGGTAGTAAAGGGGTCGTTTCATAGCGGAGCCTCTCGGTGAGCAGCCAATAGGGTCCGAAGGCAGCTCCAGGCCAGCGCTCCGCACATATTTTGTTGGGGTTTATTTTACGGGAACACCAGTCAAAACATCAGCGAACTTTCTGGGGAATGTTGGGGAGGGGTTGGTCCTCGGCCTCGCTGTGCACTGATGTCTTCGCCCTCGGCGATGTGCCCGTCGGCGAGGGGTGCGAAACGGCCATACTGAACAATGTCAATCCACCCGTCTGTGCATCCAGACTCCTGGATTATGCACATCGGGATTTTCACGGTGTTGTCGGCGATATTGTCTCGCGGACCGTGCGCATGCATTAGATGGGGAGGCGTTTGTATCTGCAGAGGCGCACCAGCTTTTTCGAAGCGATCGCCGTCAAGACAATTGGGTGTGCATCAAGGCACTGTTAACTGCATGAGCCGATTTCTTATAACCTGTTTAAGCAAAGCAAGAATGGGGAATAAAGATGCCTGCCCATCGCGAGTTGGCGATGGGGTGCGCTACTGCCGTCAATATCGCAAACGACGAAATTCCGACGTTCGCAACATTGACGCCAGCGTTGCCTGCGGCTTGCTGGATAAGAGCCTCGATGGTCATAAGTACCAATTCCTCGCTTTCGTCTAGTATCGCATAGGCAAGCATTGTTTTAGGTGGCCGCGAAAGCGTTGGTTGCACTTGCTGCGCCTTTGATTAGCCTGTCCGGGGAGGGTTAGCCGCCGCTTGTTGATCCGGACAGGTTGATTTATTTGGGGGTATTTTGGCCGAGTTCGACATCGCTCGTATTCCTCGATATAGTTCCAAAAGTTCATATGCCCATTTCGATCATAGGGTCTCTTTTGCCGAAGTTCAGGCCAAGATTTTAGATCCAGAGTACATTTCCCATCACGCGTTCTACCCTCTAATTTCCAACGAGATCATTACTGTTCGGTATCGAGGAGGTAAGCGAAGCTACAAAGTTCGCAATATCTCTTATGCCTCGCATTTCGATCACCGCGTCTTCCAGTACTACTCTTATCTGTGGTCGGACTTATATAACAAGAAGGCTATTGCCGAAGAGTTTAATGAGGTTGCCGTAGCGTACCGCTCTTCGCTTTCATCAGACGGCGCCGTAACTGCTACTAGCAATATTTCTTCAGCTAAAAAGGCCTTCGATTATATACGCGAGCAAGATTTGGCTTTTGTGCTTACGGGTGATTTCGAGAGCTTCTTCGACAACTTAAATCATGCTCATATAATGACGTCGTTGCGTTTGTTGTTTCCCAGTGGACGCTTGCCTGACGATCACTATCAAGTCATTAAAAATATCCTCCGCTATTCGTGCTGGCCTATTGCTGATTTGGCTGCTCGACATGAATTGCCATGGCCATCAATCGATCCTATTCGGGAGAAAATGATCAGCGAAGTAGCTATCGAACTTCGGTTCAAGTCTATTCGCGAACTTAATAAGCTGGATGTTATCTTGCCAAAGTCTGAGTTTCTTGCAAATAAAAGTAAGGTCATTACCAGACCGTGGAAGCGAACGGGTATTGGGCTGGGAATTCCTCAGGGTCTTGCCGCAAGCGGAGTGCTCGCTAACATTTATATGGCCGATATCGATATGAAAGTCCGGCTTGCTGTTGAACGGGTTGGCGGCTTGTATCTTCGTTATTGCGATGACTTTATTGTTGCCGTTCCAAAGTCTGGCTTTGATGCACTTGTAGAAGCCATCAATCTAATGGCCGATGTCGATTCCGTTAAACTGCAACCAGAGAAAACCAAGGTGTTCCGGGTTGATGGCGACGGAGTTGCTCAGCTTGATTTTGAAAGCGTTCGTGCGGGTAAGGTCTATCCGTACTCCGGTGTACATCCGGCGCAGAAAGTCAGTTTCCTGGGGTTTGACTTTGACGGGCGCGTTGTAAGACTTCGACAGTCTACGGTTGGAAGGTACCACAAGCGTCTCCGTGAGGCGGCCACTGCGATTGGGCGTTCTAATCAGGGGGAGGGAAGGCACGCATCAAAAAAGCGCGTCTCCGCTCTGTATCAACATTATTCACCGCTTGGTATTAAGGGAAGAAGGCTATGCCCATCGGCTGATGCGGACCCTTCTGCATTTTCTCGCTATGGGAACTTTCTATCCTACGTGGCGAGAGCCCAAAAGGCGTTTCCAAATGATCCGATTGCCCCCGATGAGGCTAAGATTTACAGGAAGATTAAACGCTTGAGTGCTCGGTAATTCGGCTGTTATAGCTCCGGGCGATTTCGACTACAAAAAGCCGATTAATTCAATCCAATTGATAGTTGCCGGTCGCCGTTGCTCGGTAGCTCCATTCGTCTGTCCATGTGGGGCGCTATAATTCCCAAAAAGATAAGGGTTTCAATTATTAGGGGTTGGCTTGGCGAGTAATCTATCCGTGACGGTCATGGTTGGCAATGGATTTGATTTGTCAGCAGGGCTGAAGACAAGTACCACTAGGTTTATGGATTTCTTCTCCAAAAACCATGCTTCGGATGAAGGCCCAGTTGGCCGTTTGGCACGATGTATCAAAAAAGAAGGAGCGCAGGAGTGGTCTGATTTTGAGAAAAAATTAGGTGAGTACACTTCCAATCTTGAGGCTGACGAGGAAGACGCAGTTGGAGCCGCGCTTGATTGCAAAGAAGCAATAGATGTTGATCTTGCCGCTTTCATCGCATCGGAAGATAAAAGGGCAACCGATGAATTCATCGAGGCTAACTCCGAATCTGTAATAGCCTCTTTGGCATATTGGTACTCTGCGTTGCAACCTTTGGAAAGACAACGAATTCTTGATTTCTATTCAACAGATTTTGTGCTGAGTGTTTCGATTGTCACATTTAACTACACTGCGTTACTTCCTCGCTTATTTAGCGCTGTCGAAGCAAACGGGTGCGCTGTCCCAGAGGATGGCTTGGGTGTTTCTACCATCTGGCCCATTCGACTTGTCCAAGCTCACGGTGCTCTCGGACGTGAACCCATATGCGGAGTTAATGATGTATCCCAGATTGGATCGGACGCTCTTTCCAAAAACGAAGATATTGCGTCCACCTTTGTAAAAGGCGAGATACAGAAGCTATTCGGTTCCATTGATGACCGTAAAGCAGAAGATTTTATTCTTGGGTCTAATATATTAATTATTTTTGGTTTGTCGCTTGGAGAGACGGATATACGCTGGTGGGAAACTGTGGTGAAGCTTCTAAGATCAGGTGAAAATCGCTTTGTTTTGATAGCTTCGACTGAAGCTGTATCCGCCAGAAGGAGCCCTGCGACTTTTCGCCGTTTTTCAAAAGAGCTTAAGGAAAAATTGTTGAGCCGCGGCGGCGCTAACGATGATGAGAAACGATCGCTTTCCGAGCGAATTTTTATAATCCCCGCCGGTTCAATTTTTAGATTTAAAAGCCTTATTTCTGATGCTGATTAGGTTTGATTGCTTTTGCGTGTCGCTTTCGACTAGTTTTGCTTGTGCTATCCCTAGGCTAGTACTCAATAAATTGGATAGCCGTTAGTAGGGAAGCAGCTCGTTACCGGTCTTGACGGTGACTTGCGTTCCGATATAGCCGCCTCGATTAATGGCTGATTCATGGGAGGGCTCAAAGATTGATTTGGAAGCTTCGTGGCATTGGATTGACGGCTTCGAGTTTTCCCTTAAAGTAATAGCTGTGATGAGGCCTTGCGACGGTACGTCCGGCTTGGTCCGCGGGAACCGCCGAAAGGCGGTTTTCGCGTTTAAGGGGCTGTTTTCCAAAGGGTATTTGTCCCGTTTTCGCTTTGGGGCAGTGGGTTTTTTATCGCCGTTTTCGGAAGTGCAGGAAAATTAGAAACCTCCGAGCGCAACCCGATTTTTACCAACAAAAACCGCAGGGCACAAATGCAAGACTGCGGCCTGGTCGAAGGCTCTCGGTTTTTCACCGCACTTCCGGAAGCGTTTGTTTCCGGCATGCGACAAGCTTCGGAACCCCTGAGCGCAACAGTTTTTCGCGTACAAGAATCGCAGGTAGATGCACTGTGTCATTCCGGTGTGATTGGCATGCCATTCCTGCTGATATTGTTCTTGCCCTATTTAGCTGCTATAGTAGTTTTACCGCAGGGGTAAAACTTTTGTAGGAGGTGGTTATGCAGGTCAGGTACAAGAACCGTCACATCGAAAAGATCTGCACAAACGCTTCCGTTGCTACAAAGAGTTTCGGTAAACGTACTGCGGGACTTATTCACCAGCGTATAGATGAGATTACTGCTGCTGATTCCGTTGAGATGCTCGTTAAGTTTAGGATCGGGCGATGTCACCAGCTCGTTGGCGACCGTAAGGGCCAATTTGCGATGGACTTGGAACATCCCCTGCGATTGGTTTTTGAAGTTATTAGAGAGCAGATTCAGATAGCGGAAATTCAAGAAATCGTTGACTACCACTAGCATGAGGTTTGTAAATAGGAGAATGCTTAAGAGGTGAGAGGTCATGGCAAGGAGCAAGACTTATATCGCAACACCACCAGGGGCTACCATAAAGGAGCAGCTTGAGTATCGCGGTATGAGCCAGCGCGAGTTTGCTAAGCGCATGGATTACTCCGAGAAGTTCATAAGCCAGCTTATAAATGGGCAAGTTGAGCTTACTCCAAATACTGCACATAGGCTCGAGATGGTGCTGGGCGTTCCCTCAGCATTTTGGATGAATCTTGAGGCGCGTTATCGTGAGAAGTTGCTGCAGGTCGAGGACGAAAATTCTATCGAAGAGGATAAGCAGATAGCCAGGAAGTTTCCTTATGCACAAATGGCCAAACTGGGATGGGTCGAGTCGACGCGCTCCGTGGCTGTTAAAGTGGTCGAGCTTAGAAAATTCTTTGAGGTTGTTAGGCTTGCGCTGCTGAATGAAGACCGACTTGCTCCGGGAATCGCTTATCGTCGCCAGAAGGAAACCGCTGAATCCGAATATGCACTTTTGGCTTGGGCCCAGAAGGCTAAGATCGATGCGCGAGAGATAACGACCGGTAAAATTAATGTTGGAAAGCTTGAGGAGCGTATTTCCAGGCTCAGGGAGCTTACGACTATGGATCCTACAGAATTCCAGCCGATCCTTGTGTCTATGCTAGCTGAATGCGGGATTGCCACGGTCTTTTTGCCTCATCTTGAGCATACGTTTCTCAACGGTGCGACGTTCTATGACGGACCAAAGATCGTGCTCGCACTTACGCTGCGCGGGGCCGATGCCGATAAGTTCTGGTTCAGTCTCTTCCATGAATTGGCGCATGTTATTTACGGGCACATTGGTCGGACCGCTGAGACTACCGAAGAGGAGGAACGTTCGGCGGATGCTTTCGCGCGTGATACTTTGATTCCTCCAGAGGCATATGCTCAGTTCGCTGCTGGAAAAAAGACGCGTAGCTCTGTGGAGTCATTTGCCAACAAGGTTCGTATAGCCCCAGGTATTGTTGTGGGCAGACTACAAAAAGATGGCTATTTAACGTACGGGCAGCTGAATGGGCTTAAGGTCAGGTATCAGTTTGCCGAATAAGGGGCATGTCTTCGTGGCGTACTTGAAAACTTCGGGCGACACCTGAAGAGGGCTGATGCATCGGCCCTCTTTATTTTTGGCGATTTCGCCTGGCCGTGCAAGGGCCGCTGGACGTTATGGTAGAAAGATTTCAGTGATGCAGTCGTCGCGGACTCTACGTGAGGCGATGACAAAGAAGGGTCGTTGTTCGGTTTTCCGACAACGGCCCTTTGACGTATTCGCGACTGTTGGTTGTTGTCGCGTTTTCGCTTTAGGACAGCGGACTTTTATCGCGGTTTCGGAAGTGCGGGGGAAAACCGGAAACCTCCGAGCATAACCGGTTTTTTACCAACAAAACCGCAGGTCGCGAATGCCCAAAACCGGGGTCTGGTCGGCTGATCTTGGATTTTCCCCGCACTTCCGAAATCCCCCGTCGGAAGTATGCGGCAAATTCCGGAACCCCCGAGCACACCGCCCTTTTTGCGTAAAGAAACCGCAGGTAGGAGCGTTGTCATCATTCGGCGTGGTCGACATGTCAAGAATTTGCCGCATGCTTCAGGATTGGGCGCTTATTTTGCACTCTCGATGCCCCCACCTCCTCTAAAAAAGTTCTTAAAGCAGCCTTAAAGATTTTGGGTATATGCGCAGGCAGCGTACAATACGCATGTTTGACTATGGCAAAAGTAGAGTTTCGGGGAGGGGTGCACCATGGAGGTGCTGGTTGTTGGTAACACCGCATATGTTGACGATGACTTTTGCGCCAAGGCGTTCCCCGGGGACCACGTTAAGGTCGTAGCCGCGCAGGACGCGCGCCGCGACGAGTCGTCACCCCATGCCTCGTGGAAAGAGCTGCTGCAGCACCTGGACCAGGCCTACGAGTTCGAGCGCGTGGTCTACCTTTCTACCTACCTCACCCCGCATACCGAGACCTTTGGCGACATCGAGCTGCTGCGCTCGGTGTTTCGTGCTTGCATGGGACGCCGCGTGCAGCTGCTGTATATAGCCGGGCCCGCGGGTGCAGAGGGCGCTGGCCATGACGACGATGTCACGGCCGCCGGTGGCACCCAGACGGGCAAGGGCATTATCGCCCGCGCTGCCAACGACCTGTGCCGTCACTATGCATCTCGCGACGGCATCCAAGCCAAAGTCCTGCGCGTGCCGTTCCTGTATACCGCATCGCCGGCATTAACCGACCCATTTTTGGTGCCGCTGTTCGAGGCGTGCTCGGGCGGGTCAGTCGCGCTTCAGGGTGCGGCGGATGCGCCGTTTCCCTTGCTGTGTGCCGAGGAGCTCGCGGTGTTGGTGCATCGTATCTTTGACAGCTGGGATGCCAACTTTGAGATGCTCGACGTTGCAGACGCTTTTGGCCATACGGCGGGCGACCTGGGCGAAGCGCTTCAGGTGCTCTTTCCAGAACTTACGGTTGCCTATGGCGAGTCGGCTGGCTACGACCTGCCCGCGGACGATACCGTTCGCCTGCGCTACGGCTGGTTCCAGCGCTACGATCTGCTGCGCGACCTTTCGACCATCCAAGCTCGCTGGGCCAACGCGCGCACCAAAAAGACCAATCCGCTGCGCGCGGCCATCGACCGTATTCAAATGCGCACGCTGCCTGTCAAATGTCTGGAGACGGGCGTTGCCTGGGTCTTATTCGAGGTGCTGGAGCACCTCTTCTCCCAATCGGCCCAGCTCAACGTGCTCGACTATCGTCTGCTCTATGTGGTGCTGATCGGCACGCTGTATGGCCTGGACTTTGGCTTGGTCGCGGCGCTTCTGGCTTCGATTGGCCTAGCGGCGAGCTATTTTATCCAGTATGGCTATACCTTCGAGGGTCTGTTTTACGAGCCGTCCAACTGGCTGCCGTTTATCGCTTACTTTGTGGTGGGCGCCGTGTGCGGCTATGTTCAGCTGCGCAACAGCGAGGCCATTAAGGTAGAGCGCGACGAGAACGAGCTCGTGCGTAATCGCAATACGTTCCTCACGCAGCTCTACCACGATGCCATTGAGGACAAGCGCGCCTACAAGCGCCAGATTGTGGGGCGCCACGATAGCTTTGGCAAGATCTTCGCCGTGACGCAAGAGCTCGACGTGCTCAACCCGCGCGACATCTACCGCAAGTGCTGCGAGCTGCTGGGTGAGATTTTGGATAACGACACGGTAACGATCTATCACGTTTCGGGTGAGTCGTTTACTCGTTTGGTCGCCGCGAGTCCGGCAATTTCTGGCGATGCGCTGCGTTCGTTGGCGCTCGACGATCTTAAGGCCATGATGGACGGCGAGGACCGCTCGGGCTTGTGGGTGAACCGTAAGCTGGTGCCGGGGCTTCCCATGTTTGCCTACGTGATGGAGCGCGACGGGGCGCCCGCGGTCTTTATCTTTGTGCGCCGTGCGGCCGAGGGCCAGATGACGCTCTATTACCAAAACCTCTTCCGTATTCTGTGCGGCTTGGTAGAAAGCGCGCTGGGCCGTGCTTTTGATTACGAGGCCGTGGCACAGGATAAGCGGTGCATTGCGGGCACGCATGTGCTCAATCAAGATGCCTTTGCTCAAGAGCTGCTGGCAGCTCAGACGCTTGCGGACAACAAGATGGGCAGCTATTTGCTTCTGCGTGTGGTGCCGGGGTCGGAGCCTGTTGGCGAGCTGGTCGGGGCAATTGGGTCGGCGATTCGCGAGAGCGATGCCGCGGGTCTGGTCAATGGCGACATGCTTTATTTGCTCATGCGCCAGGCGAACAATGGCGATCTGCCCGTGATTCAGGCGCGCCTGGCCGCCAAGCAGATCACCGTCGAGCACGTCGATGGCGAGGCCGCAGTGGCGCTGCTGCAACAGATTGCGTCCGCCCGCGAAGACGAGGGGGAGAGCGCTTGATTTCGCTCGTTATCGCTGCGGTGTTGCTACTGATCCACACGCTGGTGTGTCTGGCGCTGTGGACGCTCGTAAAACTAGGCATGCTGCCGGTGCGTGGACACATGTTGCCTGCGATGGTGCTGGTTCCGCTGTGGGGTCCGTTGCTCCTGGTGCTCTGTGCGCGTGGCGAGGCGTTTGGCGACGCGCTTGAGGACGGCACGCTGGAATCGCTTCGCTTGAACGACGAAATTCGCCGCGGCATGCAGGTGCAGGTACGCGAGGGCGATGCCGGCGTGGTGCCGCTCGAGGAAGCTCTGATCGTCAATGACCCTAGCGATCGCCGCCGTCTGATGCTCTCTATGCTCACCGAGGACCCAGATGCCTATCTGGCGCAGCTGCAAGCAGCCAAGCTCAACGATGACGTTGAGGTGGCGCATTATGCCGCGACGGCCGTGGCACAGATTTCCAAGGAATCCGACCTTAAGCTGCAGCAGCTGGAGCGCGCGTTTAAGACCGATCCTAGCGCTCAAAACCTTGATGCGTACTGTGACTATCTGGGCGAGTACCTTGCATCCGGACTGGCCGAGGGCCGCGTGGAACAGATTCAGCGCCAACAGTACGCCCGTTTGCTCGCGCGCCGTTGCGAACGCGAGGATGGGGCTGCACTGCGCATCCGCTACGCCACGGCGCTGGCCGATGCCGGCGAGCTGGACGAGGCCGAGGCCGTGATCACGCAGCTTGTGGCCGAGGTGCCGGACGAACAGGAAGCCTGGATGCTCTGCCTGCGCCTTGCTGTGATGCGCCGCGATGGCGAGGCTGTGCAGCAAGTGATTGACGCGATCGATAACCAACATGTGTATTTGAGTGCTGGGAACCGCGAAAAGCTGGCGTTTTGGCGCGATGGAGAGGAGGCCCGATGAGCGTGGTGCAGCATATCCGCGACCGTGCGGGCCGCTTTCGCTGGATGGGGCTGCTCGTGGTATGGGCGGTCTTTATCGCTATGGCCGCCGTGCTGTTAATTGAGCGCGCCGGCGTGCAATATAGCTCCGGGCAGCACAAGCTGGGAATGCTCGCTGCTAACGATGCCACACCTGCAAGCTCGGCGATCTTTGGCCAAAAGCCCACGTGCTTGGTTATTTCCGATTCGGACCAGGACGGCGTTGACGACGTCAAGGACCAGTTCGATCAGATTTTGCTCGACATGAAGATTGCCCATCGCGATGTGGATATTGCCACCGATGGCACGGATGCCATTCCTTCGCTCACGTCGTTTGACCGCGTGATTGTGCTCATGCCGTCGCTTGATGGGCTCGGTACGCGCCTGAGCGACATTATGAGTTGGGTGAGTGCCGGCGGCTCGCTCATGCTGGGCATGACGCCGGAGAACTCCGGCTATCTGCAAGCCGTTGCGCCTAAGTTTGGCATCGATACCGCGGGATATGAGTACACGACTGCCGAGAGCATCGTCCCGAGTAAGGACTTTATGATCGGCGGTGGCCAGCGCTACGAGTTTTCGGATCCCTTTAAATCGTCCCTGCTGGTCTCGCTGCGCGAGACGGCGCGCGTGTGGGCTAAGACCGGCGACACGGGCGCTCCGCTCATTTGGTCGAACGATTGCGGTAGCGGACGTACCATGGTGTGCAACATTGGCATTTACAGCAAGGTCATGCGCGGGTTTTACGCCGCGGCGATCAGCTTGCTCGGCGATGCCACGGCCTACCCCGTTATCAACAGCGCCGTTTTCTATCTGGATGACTTTCCCAGTCCCGTGCCTTCGGGCGACGGCACCTACATCAAGCGCGACTATGGGCTTTCCATTGCCGACTTTTATGCCAAGGTCTGGTGGCCCGATCTGCAAAAGCTCGCGCAAAAATACGGTATTCGCTATACCGGTGTGATGATCGAAAACTATGAGGACGCGGTCAACCAGACCGAGCCTGCTCGTCAGGCCGATAACACGCAGTTCCGCTACTTTGGCGGCATGCTGCTGCAGATGGGCGGAGAGCTGGGCTTTCACGGCTACAACCATCAGCCGCTGGCACTCTGGGACACCGACTATGGCACGCTGTACGATTACAAGACGTGGAAGAACAGGGAAACGCTCGTCGCATCGCTCAACGAGCTTATCGCTTTTCAGGACGAGGTGCTGCCCAACGCGCACGGCTCGGTCTACGTGCCACCGTCAAATATCCTTTCGGCCCGCGCGCGCAGGATTATCGGCAGTGATGTTCCGCGCATTAAGACCATTGCCAGTACGTATTTTGAGGATGGCACGGATCTTCCGTACGTGCAGGAGTTTGGCGTGGCGAGCGATGGCATCGTGGAGCAGCCGCGTATTGTTTCGGGCGGCATGGTGGACGATTCCTACATGCGCCTGGCCGCCGTGTCCGAGCTCAACATGCACTATGTGAGCACGCACTTTATGCATCCAGACGATCTGCTCGATCCCGATCGCGGCGCCAGGCAAGGCTGGGAGGTCTACAAGGGCGGCCTGACCGACTACCTGGACTGGCTTACCGAGTCTGCGCCCGACCTGCGTCGCCAGACCGGCTCGGAATGCTCGGGCGCCATCCAGCGCTTTTCGTCGGTGACGGTGAGCGTGGATACCAGCGCGGATGCTTGGACGCTTAGCCTGGGTAATTTCCACGACGAGGCGTGGCTCATGTTTCGTGCCAACAACGGCGAGCCGGGTACAGTCACGGGTGGTGAGATTACGCATCTGACGGGCGACCTGTACCTGGTCAAAGCCACGGACAAGACGGTGACCATTGCGCGCAAGGAGGGTGGCGACAAATGAGAATCTGCTTGGTACTCGAGGGTTGCTACCCCTATGTGTACGGCGGCGTGTCCACCTGGATGCACGGCTATATCCAAGCCATGCCCGAGCACGAGTTTGTGCTGTGGGTGATTGGCGCGCATGCTGCCGACCGCGGCAAGTTTGTCTACGAGTTGCCCGGCAACGTCGTCGAGGTGCACGAGGTGTTCCTGGACGATGCCCTGCGTCTTACGGGCGAACAGGAGGAAGTCGACTTTGACGAGCGCGAGCGCGAGGCGCTGCGCCGTCTGGTTTCGCTCTCCAATCCGGACTGGGACGTGCTGTTCGACATTTTCCAGCGCCGCCACGTGCATCCGCTCTCATTTTTGCAGAGCCGCACGTTTATGGACATCTTCCGCGACGTGTGCCTGGCCGAGTACCCGTATACGCCTTTCGCCGATGCCTTTCACACCATGCGTTCGATGTTGCTGCCCGTGCTCTATCTGCTGGGCTGCGAGGTTCCGGTGGCCGACGTGTATCACGCCATTTCGACCGGCTACGGCGGCCTGCTCGCAAGTTTGGGCTCCAGCATGAATCATGCGCCGGCATTGCTGACCGAGCACGGCATCTACACGCGCGAGCGCGAGGAGGAAATCATTCGTGCCGACTGGGTTGTGCCGTCGTTTAAGGACCGCTGGATCCGTTTTTTCTACCTGCTTTCGGAGGAAATCTACCGTCGCGCTTTCCGTGTGACGAGTCTGTTCCATAATGCTCGCAAAACGCAGATCGACATGGGATGCGATGCGGACAAATGCCTGGTCATTCCCAACGGCATTCAGTTCGATCGCTTTAAGGACATTCCCTTAAAGCCCGATGACGGCTGGGTGGACATTGGCGCGGTGGTGCGTCTGGCGCCCATCAAGGACGTCAAGACCATGATCTATGCCTTCTTTGAGCTGCACGAGCGCCTGCCGCACGTGCGCCTGCACATTATGGGTGGCGTGGACGACGAGGAATATGGCGCCGAGTGCCATGCGCTAGTGGAGACATTGGGCGTGCGTGACTTGATCTTTACCGGCCGCGTCAACGTGGTCGAGTACATGGAAAAGCTCGACTTTACCATTTTGACGAGCATCTCGGAGGGCCAGCCGTTGAGCGTGTTGGAATCGCTTGCCGCGCGTCGCCCCTGTGTGACGACCGAGGTTGGCTGCTGCCGTGAGCTGCTCGAGGGCGCCCCCGGCGACGACTTTGGCGTGGCTGGATTCGTGAGCCCGCCCATGTATCGCAAGGGTCTGGCCGATGCCATGGAGCGCATGTGCGCGAGCCGTGCCCGCCGCCTGGAAATGGGGGAGCGCGGCCAGCGTCGCGTGGCGACCTACTACCTACACGAGCAGATGCTCGCCAACTATCGCGCGCTGTACGACGAGACGGCGCGTGCGTTTAACCTGCCCAGAGAGGGGGAGTAGCCGGTGGCCGGAATCGGTTTTGAACTCAAGCGCCTGTTTAGACGCAAGGGTCTGTTTGCCACGATGCGCGCCTACGGCTACGCCGGCATTGTGTGCACGGGTCCCATGCTGCTGGGCGTACTGTTGCAGGTGGGCATTTTGGTGCTGTGCAGTCTGTGGGGTGTGGGCCGTTCCAACCAGGACTTGCTGGTGTGCATGGTGACTTATACGCTGCTGGCGTCGCTCACGCTCACGAGCTTTTTCTCTATGCCGGTCACGCGTTTTTTGGCCGACATGCTGTTTGCTGAGCGCGAAGAAGAGGTCTTGCCCTCGTTTTGGGGCTCCAACGCCATCATGCTCGTTGCGGGCACGGTGCTCTACGGCGTCTTTTTGCTGTTCTCGGGTGCCACGCTGTTGCAGGGGCTGCTGTGCCTGTGGCTGTTCAACATTATGATCGTCAACTGGAACGGCATGAGCTACCTCACGGCCATTAAGGACTACCGCGGCATCCTGTGCAGCTTTGCTGCGGCCATTGGCGTGGCGTGCTTGTGCGCCCTAGTGGCGCTGGCGCTGGGGCTGCCGCCCGTCGAGGGCCTGCTGGCCTCGATCGCCCTGGGCTACGGTGTGATGCTCGCCTGGGATGTGGTGCTGCTGTACCGGTATTTTCCTCAGAGCGATCGCAGTCCCTGGCTCTTTTTGCGCTGGCTCGACCAGTTTATGCCGCTGGCGCTCACGGGCCTATTTACCAACCTGGGACTCTTTGCACATCTGGTAATTATTTGGGCCGGCCCCATTGGCGTGCAGGTCAAGGGCTTGTTTTATGGCGCACCCTACCACGATGTGCCGGCGCTCATCGCGTTTTTGACGATCCTTGTCACGACCGTCAACTTTGTAGTGTCGGTCGAGGTCAACTTCTATCCGCGCTACCGCTACTACTACAGCCTGTTTAACGACGGCGGCGTGGTGGGCGACATCGTGGTGGCCGAGGAGGAAATGCTCGCCACGCTCAACCGGGAGCTGCGGTTTTGCGCGCTCAAGCAGCTGTTTGTGACGGCAGCGGTCATCTCGCTCGAGACCACGGTGCTCTCGGCCCTGCCACTGGGCTTCAACAACCTGATGCACGGGTATTTCCGCACGCTGTGTGTGGGCTATGGCCTGTATGCAGTGGGCAACACGATTCTGCTGATCTTGCTGTACTTTACCGACTACAAGGGCGCCGTGCTTGCCTCTGGGCTGTTTGCGGGCGTGGCGGGGCTGGCGACCATCGTCTCGCTGTTCTTTCCGCAGCAGTTTTATGGCTTTGGCTTTTTGCTCGGCGCGGCGGTGTTTTTTGTTGTGGCGCTCATGCGGCTCGATACCTATACCGCCAACTTGCCGTATCGTATTCTGAGCCAGCAGCCCATTGTGGCGACCGACAAGACGGGTCGCTTTACGGAGCTGGGCTGCTTGCTCGACCGTGCCGAACAGCGCTATGAGGAGTTGCGTCTAGAGGGCGAGCCGCATGGTGCGTTTGAGCGCATGGTGGTTCGCGTGTATCGCAATCGTTGGGGAGGTCCTGATGACCGATAGGATGATGTCTCGCCGTCGCCTGTTTGAGGCGGCTGCCGGAGCGCTGCTGCTTTCGGGCTGCTCGTCTCAGGACGAATCCTCGACAAAAAAGACCAAGAAGCAGGACAAGATTAAAAAGGCCGATGCGTCTAGCGAGACCAAGCACCTTCGCGACAGGGATGAACTGTACGAGGTCTACGATGACTCGGGCATCGTATGTATGTACCTGACGGTCTCTCGCGGCAACAGCTCCGAGAATACCGACCATAGCTGGGCCGAGATCAATACGTACTCGGTCTACGACTATGCCGACATGGGCGTGACGCGCTATCAGGTTATGGGCCTGCTACAGCCAGGCGATGATAGGGGTCCCGTTGCTGGCGAGGTGGGCTATGGCGAGGAGGCGCCCAACGCCACGGTGCAGGTGCGCGGTCAGACGTCGAGTACCTATACGCAAAAGAACTACAAGGTGGAGCTCAAAAAGGGCAAGGGCACGTGGCGCCAGCAGCGTGCGATTGCGCTCAACAAGCATATGGGCGAGGGCATGCGCTTTCGCAACAAGATGGCCTACGATCTGATCCGTGGGATTCCCCAGATGATGGGCCTGCGCACGCAGTTTGTGCACTTATGGGTGTGCGATCAGACCGAAAAATCTAACGACACCTTTGAGGACTACGGACTGTTTACGCAGGTCGAGCAGCTCAACAAAACGGCGCTTAAGGCCCACGGTCTGGATAAGAACGGGCATCTGTATAAGGTGAACAGCTTCGATTTCCATCGCTTTGAGGACACCATTAAGCTCGCCGATGACCCCGACTATAACCAGACGGCGTTTGAGGGCATGCTCGAGATTAAGGGCGATTCGGACCATATCAAGTTGATTGAGATGCTCGATGCGCTCAACGACGATACACAAAAGATCGACGATGTGCTCGACACCTACTTCGATACCGAGAACCTGGTCTATTGGATGGCGTTTCAGATCTTGACGGGTAATTGCGATACGCAGAACCGTAACTGCTATCTGTACAGCCCGCTTAACTCCAAGGTTTGGTACATCCTGGATTGGGATAACGACGGCATGCTGCGCAAGCTCGAGTTGAGCCTGACGGGGTTCTCGGATTATGCGAGCTGGGAGCGCGGCGTGAGCAACTACTGGGGCAACGTGCTGTTTAACCGCGCGTTGCGCAGCAAGTCGTTCCGCAGCGAACTCGATAGCGCCGTGAAGGACCTGCGCTCGTATTTGACCGAAGAGCGTCTGAGCAAGATGGTCGAGCATTATCGCGAGGTCACGGAGCCGCTCGTCTTTGCTGCGCCCGACCTGGAGAATCTGCCCGTGACGAAGGACGAATACAAGCAGATTGCCGCGGCGATTCCTTCCGAGATCGAGGAGAACTATAAGAGCTATCGCGAGAGCTATAAGAAGCCCATGCCGTTCTACATTGGCGTGCCGCAGATCGATAACGGTAAGCTGCGCGTGAATTGGGACGCGTCGTACGACTTTAAGGCGCGCGACATTCGCTATACCGTGGAGCTTGCGCGCGATTACGCCATTACTGACGTGATTTTTAAGGCCGAGGACGTGCTGCTGCCGGAGGTAACGTGCGATGCCCCCGATACCGGTCAGTACTTTGTGCGCGTGCGTGCCACCAACTCCGACGGCTATACGCAAGATGCGTTTGACTACTATGTGACCGACGGCGGCAAGCAGTACGGCATGAAGTGTTTTTACGTGCAGGACGGCGGTAAGGTCGTGGAGGACACGTATGAGGAGGGCTAGCGCGCTGCTCGAGCGCCTGGCGGCACCTCCCGCGCGTACCACGCAGGAGCGTTACCGCCACGAGCTCAAGTACCTCATCAACGAGGGCGAGCACGCTGCGCTGGCCTGCCGCATGGCGCCGGTCTTTAAGCTGGACAAGCATGCGCGGGCGGGCGGTTACACCATTCGCAGCCTGTACTTTGACGACTACTGCAACTCGGCCTACGAGGAAAAAGACGCTGGCATTCTTATGCGCAAAAAGTATCGCGTGCGCATCTATAACGGCAGCGACAAGGTGATTAAGCTCGAGCGCAAAAAGAAGTACGGCAGCTGGATCTATAAGGAGGACGCGCCGCTCACGCGCGGTGAGTTTGAGCAGATCCTGGCCGGCGATTACGACTTTTTGCTGAGGAGTCCCTATCCGCTCTGTCGCGAGTTCTACATCGAGTGCATCTGCAATATGATGCGCCCGCGTACCATCGTGGACTACGAGCGCGAGCCATGGGTGATGGACGAAGGCACCGTGCGCATCACGTTTGACATGAACGTGCGCGCGGCTGTGGGAAGTTTCGATATCTTTGACGCGACCCTGCCCGCGCTGCCCGTGCTGGAGCCCGGCAAGCTGGTGATGGAGGTTAAGTTTACCGAGTTTTGCCCGCAGCTGGTGCGCGATATGGTACCGCCGGGCGCGGCGGAGCTCACGGCTGTCTCCAAGTACTGCCTGTGCTACGAAAAGACCGCCTACTTGCGCGGCTTTAACTACTGGGAATCGGATTATGAGAACCGAGGGGATATTTAGACCATGAGCACCAGGGACTTTTTTAAGAACTCCGTCTTGGAGACGTTTGGCCAGGTCGACCCTGCCAAGATTGGCCTGTCGCTGCTCGTGGCGCTCGCCATGGGCATCCTGATCTATTGCGTGTACAAGCGCTTCTTTACCGGCGTGGTGTACTCGCGCAGCTTTGCCGTGACGCTCGTGGGCATGTGCGTGCTTACGTGTATGGTGACGCTTGCGATCTCGACGAACGTGGTCATCTCGCTCGGTATGGTCGGTGCTCTGTCCATCGTTCGTTATCGTACGGCGGTCAAGGACCCGCTCGACCTGCTGTATCTGTTCTGGGCCATTACCACGGGCATTACGGCGGGCGCCGGCATGTATGCGCTCGTGGGGCTCACGGCGGTGGTCATCGTGGCGATGATCGCCGGCTTTGCGAGCCATCAGGACAAGGCGCGCGTGTACATGATGGTCATTCACTACACGGGCCAGACTACCGGTGATGATATCGTGCGCGCCTTTGGGCGCACCAAGTTCACCGTCAAGTCCAAGACCATGCGCGGCGACAGGGTGGAGATGGCCGTCGAGGTCTTCTCGGACGGTGTAGATATGCCCTATGCCGACGCCATTCGCGCGCTCGACGGCGTGGAAGACCTCACGCTCATCCAGTACAACGGCGAATACCACGGGTAGCTTTTAGTTCCGGCGTTCTGACGAACGCCGGACCGCTCGACGCTGCGCACGCATCTGCCGGGCGATCTGCCGCTCAAACCGTCGCTCGCGTACATGAAGTACGCGTCGCTCCTCTTTCGCGGCACCTCGCCACGGCAGCTGCGCGCTCGCTGACGTTTGCTTGACCTGGGCTGTTGAAATGATCCATGTGGCTCGTCCCATTTGCTCAATTTGCCGGTATGGGTTGGGTATCATTGTGTAAGCGATTTCAATGACAGGGGTGCTCGTGGTAAAGATGAAAGATGTGGCCGAGCTGGCAGGCGTTTCGAGCGCCGCCGTCTCGCGCTACCTCAACGGTGGATATATCTCGGCGGATAAGGCCGAGCGCATTAAGCAAGCGATTGAGCTGACCGGATACGTGCGGTCCAGCCAGGCTCGCGCGCTGCGCACCGGCTCCACCAAGCTCATCGGCGTCATCGTGCCTAAAATCAACTCGGAATCCGTAAGCCGCATTACCGCCGGCATTGGCCAGGTGCTCGGTCGCCGAGGCTACCAGATGCTGCTCGCGAATACTGACAACGTGGCCAAGCGTGAGCTCGAGTATCTCGACCTGTTCCAGAACCACCCGGTCGATGGCATCGTGCTCGTGGCGACCATGATCACCGACGAACATCGCGCGGCCATTGCGTCTTGCCGTGTGCCCATTGTGCTGATCGGCCAAAACGTCGAGGGCGCGGCGTGCGTCTATCACGACGATTACGAGGCTGCCTTTGAGCTGGGCCAGGCGCTCGCTGGTCGGGTAGATGGCAAGATCGCCTACATTGGAGTTACTGAAGAGGACCGCGCGGCTGGTTATGACCGCCGTCGCGGTTTTGAGGCCGGATTGCGCGCCGCGGGCAACCCGCTCGATGCCGCCTTGATTCGCCTGGGCTCGTTTACGCTCGACTCGGGCTATAGCGCGGCGCGTGAGCTGCTTTCCGTCGCTCCCGATGTTTCGTTTATCGCCTGCGCGACCGATACCATGGCGGCGGGCGCGCTGCGTGCCATCGATGAGGTTCGCGGCATGGGCGAGGGTATACACCGCGTGAGCGGTTTTGGCGACAACGCGTTTTTGCGCGCGCTGACGGGCGGCATTCCCACCGTGCATTATGGCTACCTGACCAGTGGCGTCGAGGCGACCAATATGTTGCTCAACACGCTCGATGGCGTGGAGGGGGAGAGCGGTCTCAAGACGCTCAAACTCGGCCATCAACTTATGAATGTCTAGGCTTTGGGCGTGTCTGCCTGCCTTTGAGGCCCCTGTTTTTGCGGTAAAACTACCATTCGCCGGCTTTTTCCTACCGTTCACCCTACTATGAAAACGATTACAGACATATGAAACTGAAAACGATTACAGTGTAAGTGTCAAAAGATGGCCGGGTGCACATGCGCCCGTTGGAGGAAAGAGAAGTCATGGACTACCGCAAATCAGCCCAAGAGGTGCTCGACAACATCGGTGGCGCCGACAACGTTGTTTCGGCCGCACACTGCGCCACGCGCCTGCGCCTGGTGATTGCCGATAACGCGAAGGTCGACAAGGAGGCCCTCGAGAATATCGACGGCGCTAAGGGCGTCTTTGAGGCCCAGGGCCAGCTCCAGATTATTTTTGGCACTGGCACCGTCAACAAGGTCTACGACGAGTTCATTGCGCTCAGCGGCGTCGAAGCTGCCACCAAGGCCGAGGTCAAGGAGGCCGCCGCGCAGCAGCAGAACATCTTTATGCGTGCCATTAAGCTGCTCGGCGACGTTTTTGTCCCCATCATCCCCGCCATCGTGGCTTCGGGCCTGCTGCTGGGCATCATGAGCGCCCTCAACTTTATGGCCTCCAACGGCTTTATCGCGCTCGACACCAATAACTTTATTTATAAGATCGCCGACCTGGTCTCGGGAACGTCCTTTGGCATCCTGCAGATCCTGATCGGTTACTCCGCCGCTAAGGCCTTTGGAGCCAACCCGTATCTGGGTGCCGTCGTCGGTGGTGCGTTCATCAACTCCTCGCTGCAGAGCGCCTACACGGTTGCCTCCGAGGGCGTGCAGACCATGGTCACCGTCATCCCCGGCGTGTACAGCTTTGAGTGGGTTGGCTATCAGGGCCATGTGATCCCGATCGTCATCGCCTGCGCCATCCTCGCCTTCTTGGAGAAGCGCCTCCACAAGATCGTTCCCGAGATGTTCGACCTCTTTGTTACTCCGCTCGTCTCCGTGTTCGTGACCGTGCTCGTGACCCTCGTTGCCGTCGGCCCCATCTTTGTCTGGGCCGAGAACGCCATCCTCGGTCTGATCCAGGCCCTGCTGACCCTGCCCTTCGGCATCGGTTCCTTTATCGTCGGCCTGTTCTATGCCCCCACGGTCGTTACGGGTATCCACCAGATGTACACCGCCATCGACTTGGGCCAGCTTGCTCAGTACGGCGTGACCTATTGGCTGCCCATCGCCAGCGCCGCCAACATCGCCCAGGGTGGCGCCGCACTCGCCGTTGCCTTTAAGACCCGCGATGCCAAGATCAAGGGCCTGGCGCTTCCTTCGGCCCTGTCCGCCTTCATGGGCATTACCGAGCCCGCCATCTTTGGTGTGAACCTGCGTTTCTTTAAGCCCTTCATCGCCGGCTGCATCGGCGGCGGTTGCGGTGCCCTGGTCTGCGCGCTCACTTCGCTGGCTGCCTCCGGCACGGGCGTTACCGGTATCTTCGGTATTCTGCTGTGCCTGGCCCAGCCCGTGCAGTACGCGATCATGTTTGCGGTCGCCGCGCTGGTTTCCTTTGCCGTCTCGTTTGTCCTGTACAGGGACGAGCCCAAGGCTTCCGAGCAGGCGTAGGATTCGCGTAAACATAACGCCCGCAGGCTCCATCCTGTGGGCGTTTTCTTTATCTGGAACCCTTGATTTGAGCGTTCGTTGATTTAATTCGATTGGATACCGACATGTCTAACGCACTTCAGCGCGATCTTGCCAAGCTCGTTGCCAACATGGATGCAGCGGCCGCCGAGCGCGGTCACGGGCCCTATGCTCAGCATTTTCATATTATGCCGCCCACGGGCTGGCTCAACGACCCCAACGGGCTTTGCCAGGCCGATGGCGTGTTTCACGCGTACTTTCAGTATGCCCCGTTTGATGTAAACGGCGGCGTCAAGATGTGGGGCCATGCCACCAGCCGCGACCTTATGAAATGGGAATATATTGGCGTCCCGCTGCTGCCCGACGAGCCGTTCGATTGCCATGGCGTGTATTCGGGCTCCGCGCTTGCCGAGGACGGTCGCATTCGCGTGTTGTACACGGGCAACGTTAAGCTTTCCGATGCAGACGGCACGTACGACTACGTCAACACCGGCCGTCGCGCCGATACCGTGTATGTCGAGAGCGCCGATGGACAGACGTTTAGCCAAAAGCGCGTCGTGCTGGCTTCGGAGGACTATCCCGAGGACCTGACGTGCCACGTGCGTGACCCCAAGGTGTGGCGCGATGAGGCAGGTCGCTATCACATGGTGCTGGGCGCGCGTCGTCGCGTTGACGGGCCGCATATCGAGAGCCGTTTTTGTGCGATGCACGGCGAGGATGCCGGTCGCGATGTGGGCGAGATCTTGGTGTACGGCTCGGCTGACATGCTTAGTTGGGGGCTCGAGACCCGCGTGTGTACGCCCGAGCGCTTTGGGTTTATGTGGGAGTGTCCGGGATACCTTGAGCTTGAGGCGGATGGCGGCGTACCGGCGAAGTGGCTGTCCTTCTCGCCCCAAGGTCTTGAGGGCGGTCGTTGGGACCGCGGCAATGTGTATGCCGCTGGCTACATGCCTGTATCGGGCGACATTACCGGTGGTGACGGTGCCTATGAGCTGGGCGAGTTCCGCCTGTGGGACGCCGGTTTTGACTTCTATGCTCCGCAGGAGTTTACGTCTGAGGATGGTCGCCACATTTTGATCGGCTGGATGGGGATGCCCGACGCGCCCTATAGCAATCCCGCGACCGTCGCGTGCGGCTGGCAGCACTGCATGACGGTGCCGCGCGAGCTTACAGCCGGTGCTGGCGGCGTGGTGCTGCAGCAGCCGGCGCGCGAGATCGAGCGACATTATGCCTCGGTGCGTGTGGGGGAGGGCTCGTTGGAGGTTGCCGGCGATACCTGCTTTGACGTTGTTGTTGACGGTGTCGACGGCGCGTTTGCCGCGACCGTTGATGTCGAGCTGAAGCTGGCGTTTATGCCCGCCGAGGGCGAACTGCCTTCGCGCTTTGAGATGCGATTTACCGATGAGGGTCGCGCTTCTGCCGGTTGCGGTCGTACCGTGCGCTGGGAGCCCGTCGACGAGGTGCGCAACGTGCGCATTGTTGGCGATGTCTCGTCGGTCGAGGTGTTTGTGAACGATGGTGCGCTCGTGTTTTCGACGCGCATCTATCCCGAGACTTATGGCTTGTCCGTTGACGCTCCGGGTGCGAGCGTGATCTATCACACGCTCAACATCTAGTCGATTCGTCGCATATCGGCGCTATACTGCAGCCGTTGCCCACGATGCGGGAAACACCCGCATCGTGGGTTTTTGTTTTGAAGGGACGGTACCGTATGGGCGTGCAGCAGCTAGAAGATGCCTGGGCTTTGAAAGCCGGCGCGCGTGAGGCGCGTCTTGTTGCGGCTTCGCATGTGCCGGCGGCGCTGTCGCTGCTGGGTATCGTGCGTCCCGGTGACCGCCTGGTGGTCTTTGCGGATGATTTTGCTGAAGCGTTTGCGCGCGGCTTTGATGGCTGCGATGTTGTGCTGGTGGGCTCACCGTCCGCCGATGCGTTTGCTGCCGCGTCCGAGGGCTTCGATGCTTCGTTTGATGCCGAGGGGCCGCACCTGTGGTGGTTTGTGAACTCAATCGGTGGGTTTGGCCTGCGTGTGCCCGACCTTCGCGCTTTGGGCCGCACGGCTCGCGAGACGCATGCGCTGCTCGTGGTGGATAATACCGTGGCTGGTGTCTTTGGGTGCGATCCGTTGCGCTTGGGTGCCGTGCTGTCGCTCGAGGCACTCGACCGCGTGTGTGCTGGTAAGGCACCGCGCAAGCTCGTTGCCGCTTCGGTGGCGCGCTCGCAGCTCAAGCGCCATCGTGTGGATGCCGCTGCCGAGTGCGCGCATGCGCTGCTTGAGGGGTGCGGATTGGCCGCGCTCGACTTGTCCTCCGATGAGGCCGAGGTTCTAGAGCACGGGCTCAACACGCTCGACGCTCGCATGCAGGCGCATTTCGACCGCGCCCGTGCGCTGGCCGAGTATCTGGCCGCCAACGAGATGGTGCGCAACGTTCGCTATCCCGGGTTGAGTTCGCATCCCGCCCATGCGGCTGCAACGGGAATCCTCGAGCACGGCTTTGGCCCGGCAGTTGAGTTTGACCTGATTGACTGCACCGCGTGCGAATTCTTCAGCATACTGCCAGACGAATTCCGCACATCGCCCGCCGGCGGCGCAACAACGCGCCTTTCGGCTCCACGCGGCAAGCAGGGGAGCACCATCCGCCTCTTCGCCGGTACCGACGACCCCCTGGTCGTAGCGTCCTCCCTAGACAACGCCCTCCGCAACTAGCTAAATCATCCTCGAATCCATAAGTTGCGGTGAAATATGGATTGATTTACGGCTTTAACCGCATAAACAGTCCCTATTTCACCGCAACTTATGAGAGGGGGTTGTGTAGCTATAAAGCCCCGTCCTAAATTGTCTACTTTTTGATGCTGGCGATGAGGGCGTCGGCTTTTGTGGCGATGACGTTGTTGATGTCGGCCTGGAGGGTTTCGTAGACTTCGATGGCTCGCTCGCCGGCGGGGGTGAGGGTGGATCCGCGGGCACCGTCGCGCTCGATGAGTTTGCATCCCAGCTGGCCTTCGGCCTCATTCACAATGCGCCAAGCCTTGGAATACGCCATGCCCATGCTCTTGGCGGCGCGGTTCAGCGAGTGCTCGCGGGCAATACCCTGCAGCAGCAAGACGCAGCCGTGACCAAACACGCCCGGCAGATCTTTGTCGCACGCTTGAATGACCAACTTTGCCGTCGTCTTGTACTCCATACGCTCCACGTCTCCCCGCTAAAGTGTTTGCTGGGCAAACGCAAAGCCTGCGTCAAGCCCTCGTGTGCTCTTCTTAAATCATGCATTGTAGCAGTCAAAGTGCGTTAAGATACTTCCCCAGTATTGGGCGCCCAAGGTTGGGCTGGGTCCTACGAGGCCTGCAGCCGACCGGTCGCATGGAAAAAGGAGAAACATGGCTACGTTCTTTCCCGGTGAGTCCCACACGTTTTCGGAGTACCTGCTGGTCCCTGGTTACTCGTCCTCGCAGTGCATCCCCAACAACGTCTCTCTTAAGACGCCGCTGACCCGCTTTAAGCGCGGTGAGAAGCCGGCAATCACCCTGAACATCCCCATGGTTTCCGCCATCATGCAGTCCGTCTCGGGCGTCGACATGGGTGTCGCGCTCGCTACCGAGGGCGGCCTGTCCTTCATTTACGGTTCCCAGAGCGCCGAGTCCGAGGCCGCTATGGTCAAGGCCGTTAAGGATCACAAGGCCGGCTTCGTTCAGTCCGATTCCACGTTGACCCCCGACATGACCATGGAACAGGTCATCGAGCTCAAGGATAAGACCGGTCACTCCACCATGCCTGTCACCGACGACGGCACTCCCAAGGGTAAGCTCCTGGGTATCGTCACCAGCCGTGACTATCGCCCCAGCCGCGATGACCACCAGACGAAGGTCTCCGAGTTCATGACCCCGCGTGAGCAGCTCATCGTGGGCGACAAGAACATTAGCCTCAAGGTTGCCAACGACGTCATTTGGGACAATAAGCTCAACGCCCTGCCCATCGTCGACGACTACGATCACCTGATGGGCATCGTCTTCCGCAAGGACTACGACAGCCACAAGACCAACCCCAACGAGCTGCTCGACGGCGATAAGCGCTATATGGTCGGCGCTGGCATCAACACCCGCGACTATGCCGAGCGCGTGCCGCTGCTCATCGAGGCCGGCGCCGATGTTCTGTGCATCGACTCTTCCGAGGGCTTCAGCGAGTGGCAGAAGCGCACCATCGAGTGGATCCGCGCCAACTATGGCGAGGACGTCAAAGTCGGTGCCGGTAACGTCGTCGACGCCGAGGGCTTCCGCTTCCTGGCAGACTGCGGTGCCGACTTCATCAAGGTCGGTATCGGCGGCGGTTCCATCTGCATCACCCGTGAGACCAAGGGCATCGGCCGTGGCCAGGCCACCGCGCTGATCGACGTCTGCCGCGCTCGTGACGAGTACTACGAGGAGACCGGCGTCTACGTGCCCGTGTGCTCCGACGGCGGAATCGTCTACGACTACCACATGACGCTCGCCCTTGCCATGGGTGCCGACTTTATGATGCTGGGTCGCTACTTCGCCCGCTTCGACGAGAGCCCGACCGAGCGCGTCAACGTCAACGGCCAGTACATGAAGGAGTACTGGGGCGAGGGTTCCGCGCGTGCCCGCAACTGGCAGCGCTACGACCTGGGCGGCGCCGCGAAGCTCAGCTTCGTTGAGGGTGTTGACTCCTACGTCCCGTACGCCGGCTCCCTCAAGGACGGCGTGGGCGGCACGCTTTACAAGGTTAAGTCCACGATGTGCAACTGCGGCGCTCTCTCAATCCCCGAGCTTCAGGAAAAGGCACGCCTAACGCTGGTCAGCTCCACCTCCATCGTCGAAGGCGGCGCCCACGACGTAGTCGTGAAGGATTCTCAGCAGTCCGTATCTTATCGATAAGGTAAGAGCCTCACATAAAGGTTGAGTTTCAACCACGTTATTTAGATAAAGCGAGATGCCTGCAAGTCGCAGGCATCTCGCTTGTCGTATTTGCTATCATCATGCGAGTTAACGATGTGGCGGGGCGTTCTTACCTTTGCTCGCTGCAAGTTCCGCACGCAAAGAAGAGCACTAAATGTGCTCTTCGTCTTGCGCAGGACTGTCCGCAGCAGCGAGTAAAGGTAAGAACGCCCCGCCCCAACCGAGATAACAAAGGAGCTGATATGTGCGATTGCACAGATCATAAGGACGGCATTCCTGTCTACGACGCGCAGGCCATTGAGTCCAAGTGGATGAAGGCCTGGGAGGACTCCAACCTCTTTGCCGTCGACACCGACGACAGCAAGCCCAAGAAGTACGTGCTCGAGATGTTCCCGTATCCGTCGGGTGACCTGCACATGGGCCACGCGCGCAACTACACCATCGGCGATGCCATGGCCCGTCAGGCCCGCATGCGCGGCTTTGACGTGCTGCATCCTATCGGCTTTGACGCCTTTGGCCTGCCCGCCGAGAACGCCGCCATCAAGCACAACACGCAGGCTGCCGCCTGGACGTACAAGAACATGGACCAGGCGCTTTCCACGATGAAGCGCATGGGTTTCTCCTACGATCTGGATCGCATGGTCAAGACCTGCAGCCCCGATTATTACCGCTGGGGCCAGTGGATCTTTGAGAAGATGTGGGAAAAGGGCCTGGTCTACCGCAAGAAGAATCCGGTCAACTGGTGCCCCACCTGCAAGACCGTTCTGGCTAACGAGCAGGTGACCGAGGGCAAGTGCTGGCGTTGCGGCACCGAGCCCGAGAAGCGTGACCTGGAGCAGTGGTACTTCAAGATTACCGAGTACTCCCAGGAGCTGCTCGACGATCTGGAGAAGCTCCCCGGCTGGCCCGAGCGCGTCAAGCAGATGCAGGCCAACTGGATCGGCCGCTCCGAGGGCGCCGAGGTCGACTTTACCCTGTGCGACCAGGATGGCGAGCCCATCGAGGGCGATGAGGGCAAGATCACCGTCTTCACCACGCGTGCCGACACGCTCTTCGGTGTGTCCTTCTTTGTCCTGGCTCCCGAGTACGCCGGCCTGCACGAGCTCGTCGAGGGCACGGAATACGAGGAGGCCGTGACCAAGATCGTCGAGGACTCCAAGCATATCTCTGCCGTCGAGCGTGCCCAGGGCACCCTCGAGAAGCACGGCGCCTTTACCGGCCGCTACGTGGTGAACCCCGTCAACGGCGAGAAGGTCCCCGTGTGGGTTGCCGATTATGTTGTTGCCGACTACGGCACCGGCGCCGTCATGGCTGTTCCCTGCGGCGACCAGCGCGACTTTGAGTTTGCCCGCAAGTATGACCTGCCGATCGTGCCGATCATCCTGGACGATGACGATCGTGCTGCCGTCGAGGCTAGTGGCGAGACCATCGATACCTTCCATGCCGAGACCGTCGACTGGGATTGCGCCCACGCTGCCGAGGGCACGCTTGTCCAGTCCGGCAAGTACACCGGCATGCGCGGCGGCAAGCACTCCGAGGGCGAGGCCGCGATCGTGGCCGACCTCGAGGCCATGGGCTGCGGCCGTCGCAAGGTCGAGTTCCGTCTGCGCGACTGGCTCATCAGCCGCCAGCGTTACTGGGGCAACCCCATCCCGGCCATCCACTGCGAGCACTGCGGCATCGTGCCCGTGCCCGAGGACCAGCTGCCGGTGACGCTGCCCGAGAACCTGGACCTGGGTGCCGGCGAGACCCTCGCCGAGTGCAAGGAGTTCTACGAGACCACCTGCCCGGTCTGCGGTCGCCCGGCCAAGCGCGAGACCGATACCATGGACACCTTTACCTGCTCCAGCTGGTATTACCTGCGCTATACCGATCCGCACAACACCGAGCTGCCCTTCTCCCGCGAGGCCGCCGACCGTTGGATGCCCGTCGATAACTACATCGGTGGCATTGAGCACGCCATTTTGCACCTGCTCTACAGCCGTTTCTTTACCAAGGCGCTGCGCGACCTGGGCCTGCTGAGCGTGGACGAGCCCTTCACCAACCTGCTGTGCCAGGGCATGGTCAAGGACGAGAACGGCGACACCATGTCCAAGTCCAAGGGCAATGTGGTGCCCCCGAGCTCGGTTATCGAGCCCTACGGCGCCGACACCATGCGTCTGGCGATTCTGTTTATCGCCCCGCCCGAGAAGGACTTCGACTGGGATCCCAAGGCCGTCGAGGGCGCCAACCGCTTTATCAAGCGCGCCTGGCGTATCGTGTGGCAGCTCGTCCAGTCGGGTGACGCCAACGTGGCCTTCGACAAGTCCGCGCTCGACGAGACCGCGATGAAGCTCTACCGTGAGCGTCACCGCACCATTGCCAAGTGCACCGAGGACTTCGATCGCGGCCAGTTCAACACCGCGATCTCGGCCGTCATGGAGCTCGTCAACGCGGCGAGCGCCTACCTCAACGCCACCGAGGGCGCTGCCCGCGACGAGGCCCTGTGCTACGGCGTGGCCAAGGACATCGTGAGCGTCCTGGCGCCTATCTGCCCGTTCTGGGCCGACGAGCTGTGGCACGAGGCGCTCGGCTGCGAGGGCAACGCCTACACCGCCGCCTGGCCCGAGTTCGACCTGGCCGAGTCCATCGAGGACACGGTGCAGATCGTCGTCCAGGTGCTCGGCAAGGTCCGCGGCCGCGTCGACGTTGCCCGCGATGCCTCCAATGAGGATATGCAGGCTGCCGCCGAGGCCGCCGTCGCCAAGTGGCTCGAGGGCAAGACGGTCGTCAAGGCCATCTGCGTGCCTGGCAAGCTGGTTAACCTGGTGGTCAAGTAAGCGCTGTGCGCATAGCTGACATGAAAATGCGAGGGACGATTCTGCAGGGAGTCCCCCCTCTTTTTGGTTATGGATACTTGCGGCAACACCCAATTATCCATTTCTTGTGGAGAACCTGTGCTCACGCTGACCTGCGGGTTTGTGTTGTGGTTGCACGTTAGTGCAGGTATTGGTATAGTTTGCTTGCAAATGAAGTTGTAATTGAAAGAAGTGGGGTTTCGGCCCCGCTTCTTTTTTGTATGGATGGAGGTGCCGCAATGGTCAAGACCAAGACCGAGCAGGCGATCATCGACGCGCTCGAGGCCGTTGCTCCCCAGCACGATGTCGACATCGTCGACGTTGAGCTCGTGGGTGCCACCAAGGCCCCCTGCGTGCGTGTGCGTATCGAGGGTGCCGAGGGTCAGAGCCTGTCGCTCAATGACGTCACGGCCAACACCAAATGGGTCGGCGACGTGATTGAGGAGCTCGACCCCATCTCTTCGAGCTATACGCTCGAGGTGTCGAGCCCGGGTATGGCGCGGCCGCTGCGCCGCCCGCGTGACTTTGCCCGCTTTGTGGGCGAGAACTGCGAGCTCACCTCCACCGCCACCGAGGGCCGTCGCAAGTACGTCGGCAAGATTGCCGCCGCCACCGAGACGAACGTGACCCTCGAGCTCGAGGACGGCGAGTCCGTCACCCTCGATTTCTCTGATGTTAAAAAGTGCAAGTTGAAGCCCACCTATGACTTCAAGCCCGCGAAGGAAGGAAAGTAAGATGGCAGCATCCGACATGATGTCCGCCCTGATGGAGCTTTGCCAGGAGAAGCACATCGACCAGCTCTACCTGATCGACCGCCTGGAGCAGTCGCTCGCCAAGAGCTATGCCGAGATCCTGCATCTTGAGTGGGGCGCCAAGGTGACCATCGACCGCACCACCGGTAAGATCTACGTCTACCGTCTGGAGCCGATCGACGATTCCATGGACGAGGAGGGCAACTTCACCGAGTTCGAGGAGATCGACGTCACTCCCAAGAACACGAGCCGCATCGCCGCCCAGCACGCCAAGGCCGAGATCAACGCCATCGTGCGCAACTCCGCCCGCGAGCAGATCTACGAGGAGTTCTCCGACCGCATCGGTGACCTCATCAGCGGTACCGTGCTGCAGTCCACGCCCGACTTCACGATCGTCAAGATTCGCGAGGGCGTCGAGGCCGAGCTTCCGCACTTCGACCAGCGCCGTTACGAGAACGAGCGCAACGAGCGCCCGATGGGCGAGCGCTACCTGCACAACCAGCACATCAAGGCCGTGATCATCGACGTTCGCGACCCCAACTCCAACCTGCAGCCGGTCCGTGGCGAGCATAGCCGTCCGCCGATTGTCATCTCCCGTACCCACCCCGAGCTCATGCGTCGTCTGTTTGAGCAGGAGGTGCCCGAGATCTATGAGGGCACCGTCCAGATCAAGTCGATCGCCCGCGAGCCCGGCCAGCGCTCCAAGGTCGCCGTCCACTCGCTCGACGATCGCCTGGATCCCGTGGGCGCCTGCGTCGGCCCCAAGGGCAGCCGTGTTCGCGCCGTCGTGGGCGAGCTCCGTGGCGAGCGCGTCGACGTCATCCTGTGGGATGCCGATCCGGCCGTCTACGTCGCCAACGCCCTGTCGCCCGCCAAGGTCACCCGCGTTCTCATCGACGAGGAGAAGGCCTATGCCGGCGTCATCGTGCCCGACGACCAGCTGTCCCTCGCCATCGGCAAGGAGGGCCAGAACGCCCGCCTCGCCGCACGCCTGACCGGCTGGCACATCGACATTAAGTCCGAGACCCTTGCCGCCGACATCCTCAAGAACGTTCCCGTTCACGAGGAGCCCGCCGCCGACCTGATCGGTGACGAGGAGGACGAGGACGTCCGTCGCTGCGAGTTCGTGTCCGAGGACGGCATCCAGTGCCGCAACCAGGCCCGTCCCGGCTCCCGTTTCTGCGGTGTCCACGACACCGACGCCTTCGATGATGCGGAGGACCTGATCTAGCGCGCGGTCGCGCCGGGCAGGTCCCAGCGCATACCCCACGCTCGTTCAGTCTCTAGGCACCCAAGGTGCCAGAAAGGGTAGGTGAAGTCATATGGCAAAAGTCCGTGTGTCCACCCTGGCCAAAGAGTTCGGCATGACCTCCAAGGAACTGATGGGTCATCTCGCCGAAATGAAGATTCCCGCTAAGTCCGCTTCCTCCGCCCTGGAGGACGCTTACGTCGCCATGGTCCGCAAGCAGCTCGCCTCGGTGATCGAGGCCCGCGCCAAGGAAGTCGAGGCCGCCAAGCAGGCCGAGGAGGAGGC
>CAJMRD010000013.1 GCA_905215725.1 uncultured bacterium
GCCGCCTTGCCGTTTTCAAAGCGGTGCAGCAGCATGGCGCAGACAATCGCCATCGCGCCGGTCGCCTTGTCCGGGCCGTTGTCGATATCCGCCTGAACGAACGGGAAGAACGCTCCGGCGGCGTTTTTGAGCGCGTAGCCCTTCTCCGTGATGGTGAAGGAAACCATTTGCAGGCTCGGGTCGGCGAAGACCGCCTTGAGTCGGCTCCATGCCTCCGGCACGCCCGACTGCGCCTTGATGGCCTCGCTCAGCGAGCCGAGCACGCGCTTGTCGGTCGTCGCGTCCGCGTTGAGCGTGACGGCCAGCACGAGGTTGTCATACGGCGTGTAAATCTGATCCACCACGTCGAAATCGAAGGTCTCCACGCAGGTGATGCCGCGATCCATTTCGCCCTTGGCGATCAGCGTATCGGCCAGACCGCCCACGAAGATGCGGAAGATGTTGCCCGCGCCGAAGTGCGCCCAGACCGGGTGCGCCTTCGCCTTTTCGGCCGCCGCCTGAACGTCGTATTCCGGCAGCTTGACGCCGGCGCTCTGCCACGCGGCGGTATCCTTGATTCCTTCAAACGTCAGTTTCATACGCTCATCCCCTCTTCGCGTTCTTGTCGATGGCTTCCCAGAGGCCGTTGAGGTACGCAATGCCCAGCGCGCGGTCATACAGGCCGTAGCCGGGGCGGCCGATCTCATCCCAAATCATGCGGCCGTGGTCCGGGCGGATGTAGGTATCCGGGCAGGTCTCATACGCGGCCTTCATAATCTCGTACATATCCAGATCGCCGTCGGAGGACAGGTGGCTGCTCTCGCGGAAGCGGCGGTCGCTGCCCAGATGCTTGATGTTGCGCACATGCAGGCAGCCGATGCGGTTCATCTCGCCGAAGTGGCGAACCATCGCCGGGATATCGTTCTGCACGTTGCTGCCCAGCGAGCCCGTGCACAGGCAGAGCGTGTTGCAGGGGCTGTCGTGCAGCTTCACCATGCGGTCAAAGCCCGCCTGATCGTGCGTGATGCGCGGCAGGCCGAAAATCGGCCAGCCCGGATCGTCCGGATGGCAAGCCATCTTCACGCCGACCTCTTCGCAGGTCGGGATGATGCCGTCGAGGAAATACTTGAAGTTTTCAAACAGCTTCTCCTCGTCCACGCTCTTGTAGAGCTCCAGCACGTGCTCCAGCTCGGCCAGACGGGCGGGCTCCCAGCCCGGCAGGGTGAAGCCGTTGGAGTTTTCGGCCGTGCGGCGGACGATCTCCATCGGGGTCATCGCGCCCAGCTCGGCCTCATCGTAATACAGGCTGTTGGAGCCGTCCTCCGGGATGACGCGCGCCAAATCGGTGCGCAGCCAGTCCAGCACCGGCATGAAGTTGTAGACGATGACCTTCACGCCATACTTCGCCAGATTGCGGATGGACTTGCAGTAATTCTCGATGTACATATCGCGCGTGGGCAGGCCGAGCTTGATATCCTCATGCACGTTGACGCTCTCGATGACCTCGCACTCGAGCCCCGCGGCATGGACCTCGTCGATATACGCCTTGATCTCGTCTTCTTCCCAGACCTCGCCCGCGGCCTTGTAATCAAGCACGCCCATCAGGCCGGTGCAGCCGGGGATCTGCTTGATCTGCTTGAGCGTGATCTTGTCGCTCTGACTGCCATACCAGCGAAACGTCATTTTCATGTTCTTCCGTTCTCCTTTCGGTTCGTTCGGTCTCATGGTGCAACGTCTTGTTGTTTACTAGTATTCTAGCACATTTTAAGGCGAATGGCTACCCTATTTTCAAGTTTTTTCCTGTTATCCGACGGCTTTTGCGCTCCGGATCAAACAATTCACGCAAAAAGAATTGCTTTTCCCGCCGCATCCAGATATACTATACTCATCCTGACGCTATAAATTAAGGAGTTGTTGATCCGATGCTGACCCTCTTTCCCAAGTTTAAGACGCGGCTGATCCTGTTTGAAGGGCTGTTTGTCGCGCTGATGGCGGCGCTCTATCTGCTCAAGCCGACGATGAACCCGATTGCGATGATCCTGATGCTGATTGTCGGCTGTCTGTTCATCGCCGCCGCGCAGTACATCAACGCCGCGAACGCGCACAGCCGCCAGCTCAACCGGCTGTATAACCAGCTCGACGTGGACGGCTTTTTGAAGGAATACGAGCCGCACCTTCAGCAGAACCCGAAAAACCCCAACCTGTATATGATGGTTCGGCTGCACCTGTCCAACGCCTATGCCGCGCAGGGGCGCTTTGGCGACGCGATGAAGCTGCTGGTCGCCACGGAGATTCGGGAAGGCAAAAAGCCCGAGCAGGCGCTGATGAGCCGCTTTGCCGTCACCAGCAACCTGTGCTACTGTGCCGAACAGATGGGCGATCTCGACGCGGCGAAAAAATACCTCGACGAGCTGCACGGCTACAAGAAGCAGCTCGAGGCGATTCAGGAGACGAAGAAGCCCAAGCAGCGCATGGCTTTCTCCTGCGAGCTGAACGACCAGTGCATGAAGCTGCTCTCCACCGGCAAATGCGACATTCAGGCGCTCAAGACGCAGGTGCAGCAGAACAACACCCAGCAGCTCCACCGCATCACCACCTCGCTGTGGATTGCGCGCGCCTATCTGGCCGAGCAGAACCGCCGCGAGGCCGAGAACATCCTCCAGCAGATCGTCAAGCTCGCGCCCGATCTCTACCCCGGCCGGGAGGCCGCCCGCCTGCTCGCCGAGCTGCCCGCCAAGGCGGAAGGCTGATTGTTCGTCTCTCCTTTTCAGCGCTCCGCGCCCCTCGCTTTTGCGATTTCAGCGCGGGGCGCTGTTTTTTGCCGAAAATCGTCTTTTTCTGTAAAAAAGGGGTTGCTTTTTCCCGCTGACCATGATATAATCCTTTTCGCGTTGAGCAATCAAGCACCTTTAGCTCAGTTGGTAGAGCACCTGACTCTTAATCAGGGTGCCCAGGGTTCGAGCCCCTGAAGGTGCACCAGTTTTGAAACCGAAGTCGAAAGATTTCGGTTTTTTTCTATAGGAAAGTGCATGAAATCGTCCGCGTGAGCAGGGCTTTTACGCCTTGCAGATTTCGGCGGAGGCGAGGGCGGGCTTACCCGCTTTTTGTGCCGGAATATGACAAAACAAGCGGAATCCGTTCAAACCGATGCGGATTCCGCTTGTTTTGCGTTTTTATCGTTTATTTCGCGCGCCTCGGGTTTTGCGCGCGTTCATGCCGCTTCATTTCAGATTCGGAATACCGTTCATAATTCCCTGTCGAATCAGGGAGTCGGCTAAAACCGCCATGCTCTCGGCGGATTCTGCGCAGTCCCGGTGAAGCCACGTTCTGAGCAGGCCGACAAAGCCCAGTGCACCGAACGCATAGCGGTATTCGAATTCCGTTTCATTATCCAGATAGCCGTTGAGCCATTCCGTGCGCAGTTTCTCCTGAATCACGTCGCTGAGCCGCTGCAAAAACTTGATATCGCCATTGTCACTCAGCAAAACCCGGCAGATTTCCTTATTTTCGGCCACAATGTGAAATACGTCCGTCAGCATGGGGCGGATGTGAGCCAGAACCGGCTCGCCCTTGTGTGCGAGGATGACTTCGTTGAGCTGTTCGAAAAGGTCTTCCTCCAGACGTTCGAGCAGATCGAATATATCCCGATAATAGAGATAAAAAGTTCCGCGATTGACGTCAACCCGTTCGGCCAACTCGCGCACAGTGATATCCTTCACCTGTTTATGCTGCATCAGTTCGATCAACCCCTGACTGAGCAGCTTTTTTGTGCGTCGAACCCGACGATCCTCTTTTTTCTCCGTTCCGTTTTCCGTTTTCATTTCTTTCATGTTCATAAGCGCCTCTTTTTCAACACATTTTTGATTTGTGTTTGTTTTTTAGCCGTTTTTCCATTTTCTGTTCAATGAATAAACTGACCTTCAAAAACTGTTTATTGATTTTCTTCATCAGTCCTATTATACTATCACACGTTGATAAAGTCAACATAGTGTTCAATAATCAAATACAGTTCAAAAGGAGGAACTCTTGTGAACCGATTTGCAAGGTGGGTGGTCAAGCACCGTGTCGTCGTCGTCATCATCTGTTTGGCGCTGATGATTCCGTCCATATTCGGCATGGCATCCACTCGGGTCAAATACGACCTTTTGTATTATCTGCCGGAGGAGCTGGATACCATCAAGGGGCAGAACATCCTGATGGAGGACTTTGGCAAAGGCGCTTTTTCGCTCTGTATCACCGAGGGATTAAACGAAGTCGATCAAGCCGATCTGGAAGAATCCATTCGCGGGATCCCGCATGTCGATACGGTCGTCGGCTACGCTTCTGCGCTGAACGGCTCCATTCCCTCCGAAATTCTGCCGGACGATATCCGCGGACGCTTTGAAAATGGAAACGACCGCATTATCGCCGTCTTCTTCGACGATACGTCCTCCGCAGAAGGAACGATGGAGGCCATCACCGAAATCCGCAGAGTTGCGGGGGAAAAGTGCTTCGTTTCAGGCCTGTCCGCCGTGGTTACGGATACCAAAGCGCTGGTGGAGGATCAGGAAGGCATTTACGTCGCCATCGCCGTCGCGCTTTGCTGCGTCGTGCTGATGCTGACGATGGATTCGTTCCTGCTGCCGCTGATCTTCCTGTGCTGCATCGGCGTTTCCATCCTCTGGAACATGGGCAGCAATTACCTGATGGGTGAAATTTCTTATATCACCAAGGCGGTTGCGGCGGTGCTTCAGTTGGCCGTAACGCTGGATTATTCCATCTTCCTTTGGCACAGCTATAAGGAACAGAAGACGCTTTGCAGCGACCGCGATGATGCGATGGCCGCCGCAATCGGGCAGACATTCTCCTCGATTGTCGGCAGCAGCCTGACGACGGTTGCGGGTTTCGTCGCGATTTGCTTTATGAGCTTCACGCTCGGCCGCGATCTCGGCATCGTTATGAGCAAGGGCGTTATCCTCGGCGTGCTGGGCACGGTGACGCTGCTCCCGTGCGTCATCCGCATGATGGATAACCTGATTACAAAGACCTCGCACAAGCCACTCCTGCCCAGCGTGGCGAGCATCAGCCGTTTCATCGTCAAGCATTACAAGGCGCTTTGCGCGCTGGCCGTCGTGCTGTGCATCCCGGCGTTCTACGGTTACAGCAACGTAAACGTATACTATGATATGAGTTCGTGCCTGCCGGAGGATCTCCTGTCCGTGAAGGCCAATGAAAAGCTCTCCGAATCCTTCGACGTTTCCACCAACCATCTGGTTCTGATTGATGCCGACGTTTCTCAGAAGAATGTCATCGCCATGACCCGTGAGTTTAAGCAGGTGGACGGCGTGCAGGATGTGCTGTCGCTGGACAGCCTGCTGGGCAGCAACATTCCGGAGAGCATCCTTCCGGATGCAGGCATCAGTCTGCTCAAGAGCGATCGCTACCAGATGATGCTGATTTCCTCGTCCTATGTCATCTCTTCCGACGCGGTCAACCAGCAGATCGACGAGCTGAACGCGATCCTCAAGAAATACGACGAGGGCGGCATGCTGATCGGCGAAGCGCCCTGCACGAAGGATCTGATCAACTGCACCGACCGCGACTTCAAGGTGGTCAGCGTCATCTCCATCGCCGCGATTTTCGTCATCATCGCGTTGGTGCTCAAATCGTTCTCTCTGCCGATTCTGCTCGTCGCCATGATCGAGCTTGCCATTGCGCTCAACCTGTGTATTCCGTACTTCACGGGAACGACGCTTCCGTTTGTCGGCCCGATCCTGATTTCGACCATTCAGCTCGGCGCGACGGTGGATTACGCCATTCTGATGACCACGCGGTATAAGCAGGGTAGAATGGCGGGCAAGGAGAAAAAAGTGGCGGTGGGCGAGGCGGTCGCCGCGTCCGCGCAGTCCATTCTGGTCAGCGGCGTCAGCTTCTTTGCTTCGACGTTCGGCGTCGGCCTGTATTCCAACGTGGATATCATCTCTTCGATGTGCAGCCTGATTGCCCGCGGCGCACTGTGCTCGGTGGCGGTCGTGCTGTTCCTGCTGCCTGCAATGCTGCTGCTTTGCGACGGCTTCATCGTCCGCACCACGGTTGGCATGAAGAAAAAAGCGTAAATTTCGATCAGACAGAAAGAAAGGATGGAAAACCTATGAAAAAGCATGCGGTAGCGCTGCTGACAGCGCTTTGCGTGGCGGCTGGCTGCACGGCCAGCGCCGATACGGCCAAGCACGAGCGCGTTTATGTGGTTGTCAATCACGACGGTGAGGTGCAGACTCTGCTGGACAACGTTCACCTTGAAAATGGTGACGCGCTGGATGTGCTCTCGGATCGCACGATGCTGAAGGATATTGAAAACGTCAGCGGCCATGAAACGTTCACCCTCGACGGTGAAACGCTGACCTGGCAGGCCGACGGCAGCAGCATCATCTATCAGGGCACGTCCGATAAGCGCCCGGACGTTCTTCCTCACGTCAGCTTCACGCTGAACGGCGAAAGCGCCACGGCGGAAGAAATTAAAAACGGTCAGGGCGTTGTGACGATGGACGTCAGCTTCATGGTGGCGGAAAATGTTCCGTATCTTGCCCTGACTCTCATGCCCATCGACGACGCTACGCTGACCGGCGTGAGCGTGGAGAACGGAAAAATCGTGAGCGACGGCAGCCATAAGCTGCTGATTGGCTGGGCGGTTCCGGGCATGGACACCGACGCCGATCTGCCGACGCATTTCACCCTGACGGCTACGGCCGACCACGCCGACTTGAGCTGGATGATGACGCTGGCGACCAGCGACCCGATCGACTGGCTTTGCAGCGCAGCCGATGAAAGAATCGGCGATTTGAACGACAACGTCAATGAGCTGAAGACGGGTCTGACCGCGCTGTGTGACGGCGAAGCGCTGCCGGAGGGCGAGGGAACGCTGCACGATGGTCTTTCCGCGCTGTTCACGCTGTATGATGGCGTTGCGGCGCTTAATGACGGTGCCAAATCCCTGAGCGACGGCGCCAAGAGCCTCGATGACGGCGCATCTGAATTGGAAACGGGTCTGACAACGCTTGTCGCCAACAACGACGCGCTGAATCAGGGCGCGGCACAGCTTTTCAGCGCCGTGCTCGCGACAGCCAATCAGCAGCTCGCGGCGGCCGGACTGGATGCCGCCGGAATCACGCTGCCGGAACTGACGAGCGAAAACTACGCCGACGCTCTGGATGCGGCGCTGGCTCAGCTCAACCCCGAAACGCTGCTTGAAACCGCCAAGGAAACGGCGCGCGCACAGGTGAAGGCCGAAGTGATGAAGCAGGAAAAGGCGGTTCGAGAGGCCGTTTCTCAGGCGGTCAAGGCGCAGGTGCTGGAAGGTGTGCTTGCGCAGAGCGGCCTGAGCATGACGGCAGAGGATTACGGCAAGGCGGTCGAAGCCGGTCAGGTGACGCACGAACAGGCACAGCAAATCAGCGCGGCCGTCGAACAGATGATGAACAGCGACGACGTCAAGGCCAAGCTGGAAGCCGCCGTTGCCGAACAGATTGACGCGCTTGTGGAGCAGAATCTGGCGGACGAATCCGTTCAGAAGCAGCTTGAAGAGGCCATTGCGCCCGCGAAAGCCGGTTATGATGCGCTCAATTCCCTCAAAACGCAGTTGGATTCCGTCCATACGTTTGTAACCGGGCTGAGCAGCTACACGGATGGCGTCAGTCAGGCGGCGCAGGGAGCGACTACTCTGCACGCCGGCAGCACGCAGCTCTCCGACGGCGCAGTGCAGCTGAGCGATGGCACAGCCCAGCTTGCCGACGGTCTTGACGCGCTCAAGCAGACGTTGAATGCCGACGTTCTGCCGCTGCTCAACGGCGACGTGCAGAAAGCGCTCGACGTGTTCGAAAACACCAAGAATCAGCTTGCCGCCGAAGTCAGCTTTGACCTGATCGACGACGGCATGGCGCACGATATGGTTTACATTATCCGCACGGATCTGAACAAATAAGGTCATTGGGCAAAATGCCGCTCGGTTTGAAACGCCGGGCGGCATTTTTGCTCTGAAAGCGCAAATTCGCCGGTTTTCGAATTGACGAAACCGCCGTTTTTCGTTATAATGGAGATGGTATGTAAATTGAGTTTTGACGGATTTGGGGTTTTGAAACAAGTCAGGAGGCAACCGGCAGTGCCAGAAAAAAGGGGCATGGCCTTCATCGGTTTCCTTCGCGGAAAGGCGGTTTTATACACATGGCTGCAAAAGAAATTCGCCGCGCAAAGCTGCGCGAACGAATGTTTGGTGATCGGGCGTTTTACGCGGAGATGATCTCCGTCGTCGTGCCGATCATCATTCAGAACACGTTATCCAACGTCGTCAGCCTGCTGGATAACGTGATGGTCGGGCGCGTCGGCACGCTCCAAATGTCGGCGGTTGCGATTATCAATCAGCTTCTCTTCGTGTTCAATCTGTGTATTTTCGGCGGTTTGGCCGGCGCTGGCATTTTTGCCACCCAATACGCCGGCGCGCACGATCACAAAGGTGTTCGCGACTGCTTCCGCGTAAAGTGGATGATCTCGCTATCCATGCTGGCCTGCGCGCTGGCCGTATTCATCGCGCTCCCCAAGCAGCTCATCGGCATGTATCTGGCGGAGGAAACGGCGCAGGCAGATGCGGCCGCAACGCTCGGTTTCGGCATGGATTACCTGACCGTGATGCTCTGGGGGCTGCTGCCCTTCGGCGTAACGCAGGTCTATGCCAGCACGCTGCGCGAGGTGGGCGAAACGCGGCTCCCGATGCTGGCCAGCGTGGCGGCGATTCTCGTCAACCTTGTGTTCAATTATTTCCTGATTTTCGGCAAATGCGGTTTCCCGGAGATGGGTGTAACCGGCGCGGCGATTGCGACGGTGCTTTCCCGCTATATCGAAACGGCGATCATCGTGGTCTATACGCATACCCGAAAGGAATATTTTCCCTTTATTCACGGCGCATACCGCAGCCTGCGCGTTCCGAGTCCCCTGATGAGCGGCATTTTGCGCCGGGGCACGCCGCTGCTGGTCAACGAATTTTTGTGGTCATCCGGCATGGCGGTGCTGCTTCAGTGCTATTCCGTGCGCGGGCTTGACGTTGTGGCCGCCTGCAACATCGCCACGACGGTGAGCAACCTCTTTAAGGTCGTCTTCCTGTCGATGGGCAACGCCGTGGCCATCATGGTGGGGCAGGCGCTCGGCGCGAACGATATCGAGCGGGCAAAAAACTGCACATGGCGATTGATGACGGCGGCCGTCGGTTCAAACCTGTTTATGAGCATTCTGCTGATTCTCTTTGCGCCTTCCATCCCGCATATTTACAATACGGAGCCGCACGTTCGGCAGATTGCAACGCAGCTTCTCTATGTCATCGCCATGATGATGCCCGCCTATTCGTTTTCGCATTGCTGCTACTTTACGCTCCGCTCCGGCGGCAAGACGATCATCACGTTTTTGTTTGACAGCGTATTTACCTGGTGCGTCAACGTGCCGACGGCGTGGCTTCTGGCCTATCGAACGGGCATGGGCATTGTGCCGCTGTATTTCTGCGTGCAGGCGCTGGAGCTGATCAAGGTCGTCATCGGCTTTGCGCTGGTCAAAAAAGGCGTGTGGATTCACAACATCGTTGCGCCGGTAGCGGAGAAGGAAGCGGCCGAAAAATAAAACCGCGCATATCAAAAAAGCAGGGGGCGACGTTCGGTCGTTTCCTGCTTTTGCTTATTCCTGTTCGTCCTTCAACGCTTCCAGCGCCTGCCGCGCCTCCGCATAGCCGTAGCCGCGCCGCGCAAGCGCGGCAAAAATTTTCTGCCTGTCTTTGGGGTCTGAGAGGTTCTTGCCGGAAGCGGCCTTTCTGGCCGCTTTGAGCGCGCCGGAAAGCATATCGTCGTGGTCGATGGCCGACAGGGCTTCGTCAATGGCCTCGCTGTCTACACCCTTCTGGCGAAGCTCCATGCGGATGCGGCGCGCGCCCATGCCCTTTGTCGTGCGCGAAGCCGCCCACTGCTCGGCGAAATCCGTATCGTTGATATACCCGGCCTCGTCAAGGCGCGCCATCACGCGGGCAATCGTCCGCTCCGAATAGGCGTTCTTGCGCAGGGCATCCGCGATTTCCTGCTGGGTTCTTGAGCGCATGGCCAGCAGCGCAACGGCTTTTTCCATCGCAAACGGATAGGACCGTTCTCGCAGAAATGAATCGAACGCCTCGCGGTCAAACGGCGTTCCGCCGCGATAGGGGCGCTCCTTGAGCATGGCGCGCGGCATCACAAGGGTTTCGCCGGTGGAAAGAACCAAGGTGGCGCGCCCGTGACTGCGTTGAACGCTGATGAGTTTGGTTTCCATCATCAGGCCTTGCTGCGCCGCTCTTCGAGCATGCCGCGCTTGAGCTCATAAAGGTGCTTGGACAGATCAACCTTGTAGCGATGAGGGCTGTGCAGACGCTTGTATTCATCCCAGAAGGTTTCCATTTCGCGCTTGGCGTATTCGGAAATTTCGGAGAGCGTCGGCAGCGTATAAACCAGCTCGCCGTTTTCAAAGATCGGCGCAAGCAGCGGGCGAACCTCATAATCGCAGAGCGTCATCTTTTTCCACGTGTTTTCGGGATCGAAGATTTCAAGCGGTTCGCCGGAGGAATAATCCTCGTCCTCCAGCGCAATCAGATCCGCCAACGCTTTTCCGCTGAGCCTGTCGTAGAAGCGATAGAGGCGCTTAACGCCCGGATTGGTGATCTTCGCCGGGTTCTCGGAAATCTTGATGCGCGGCTCAAATTTGCCGTTCACCTCTTCGGCGGAGAGCTTATACACGCCGCCCAGCGCAGGGTTATCCATGCTGGTAATCATGCGCGTGCCCACACCCCAGACGCTGATCGCCGCGCCCTGCGCCTTCAAATCCCAGATAACCTCTTCATCCAGGTCGCCGGAAGCAAAGATTTTCGCATTCGGGAAACCGGCCTCGTCGAGCATCTTGCGCGCGTGATCGAGCTTGCCAATGGCCATGCCAATGTGGGCATCGGTCGACACGCCAATGCCCACGCCCAGCTCGGCGCAGCGCTCGGCAATCTTGCGGCATACGGCCCAATGCTCAGTGTCGACACCGTGTTCAAGACTATGGTTGTTGATCTCGATAATCTTGTGCTTGGCCTTAGCTGCCAACAGCACCTCGTCGATATCGAACGGCACACCCGAACGCCCCGTGTGACCCAGCATGAACACCTTGGGGTGCTCCAGGGCATTGATATACATCTCGGTCGTCTGGGCCAGCGTCGCGCCCTCAGCAATCTGCGGATTATGCACGCTTGCAACCAAATAATCCAAATTACGCGTAACCAAATCGAACAGCGAATGCTGACGGCTGTACGAATCGCCGGCAATATCGAGCGTGACAGGAGTGTCCTCGCCAAACAGGCTTCCGTCCAGCGAAACGATATCGGCCTCGGCACCACGCAGCACCAGCACGCCGCTCCAAATGCGCGGCCAGATATCCTGGTTGATAAAGAACTGGTAACTGCGCAGGTCATTGGGGCAAGCCGTAACCATAGAGCTCAAATGGTCGGCAGATCCGAGCACCTGCAGACCACGCTCTGCCGCCCAGTACACATTCTCCTCAATGGTCGAATATGCATGCGCAGAGAACATCGTATGGGTATGAATGTCACAAGAAAGCAGGTAGGGCATCAGGTCTCCTTATCTGGCACGGCCGTCGCTTATATTCATTGTACGCATAGCCTTCGATAGTCGTAAAACCACTCCATCCCAAAGACACAACGTCCATGACAACGGGGTCCGGCTTAACACCAAACCCCGTTTCACGTAAAACATTGTAGGCAGAGCGCTTTACTTTTAACGATACTCGTCCGCCAACTGTTTCCAAGCGGGTAGCGAATTGACAATCGTTTCGTAGCTCACGCAATAGCCCAGGCGGAACCAACCCGGCATACCAAAGCTGTCCGAGGGAACCGCAAGCAACTCATACTTCTTTGCGCGCTCGCAAAACGCATTCGCATCGGGCTCGAGTGCCTTCACCCACAGGTAGAAAGCACCGTCCGGCTCAACATAGGTATAGCCGTAGTCCGTCAAAGCATCGGTGAGCGCCGTGCGGTTGCGGACATAGGCCCCGACATCACTCGGCTCATCGATGCAATCGATGATCACGCGCTGAAAGAGTGCCGGTGCGCATACAAAACCCAGCGTACGGGCAGCGCCCGCAACAGCCGGCATCAGACGGGCAGCCTGCGGATTTGTGTTGGGAACCAAGATCCACCCCACGCGCTCACCCGGCAGCGACAGCGACTTGGAATACGAGTAGCACACGATGGTGTGCTCGTAGATCGAGGGCACCCAAGGCACCTCGGCACCGTACACGATCTCGCGGTACGGCTCATCCGAGATGAGCATAATCGGATTCTCGGGATCGCGCTGAGCGTTGGCCTCGCGCAGAACATTGGCCAGTCGCGTCAGCGTGTTGCGTGTATATACGGCACCAGTCGGATTGTTGGGCGAGTCGATGATGACGGCAGTCGTCTTATCGGTAATCGCCTTGAGCACGTTGTCCACGCTCAGCTGGAACGTATCTTCATCGGCGAGCGCCTCAACACACGTACAGCCGGCCTTCTCAATCCAAACGCGATACTCCGGAAAGTACGGGGCGATAACAATAACCTCGTCGCCCGGGTTCGTAACGGCGTTGAGCGTGCAGGTGAGCGAAGCCGCGGCACCCACCGTCATAAAGACGTCCTTACCCTCATAGTTCGTTCCAAAGCGGCGGTTGAGCGATTCGGCGACGGCTGCTCGACATTGCGGCAGGCCCGGAGCGGGGGTGTAGCCGTGCAACTGGTCACTCGGCAGCTCCAGGGCCTTCTTAATGGACTCCGCCACAGCAGCGGGTGCCGGAACGCTCGGATTGCCCAGCGAAAAATCAAATACGTTTTCCGCACCGATCTGCGCCTTGCGCTCAAGGCCATAGCTAAAAATCTCACGGATGATGGAGCTTTCCGCACCGCGAGCATACATAGTTTCGTTGATCATCTGTTCCCCTTTCGCATAGGCGCTATTGTACGCTTTAGCCGAGCAAAGTGCCGCAGCAATGTTGATTGGGGACAGACTTAAATGCGTGAAAACGCTCATTTAAGTCTGTCCCCAATCAACAGACGGCCCCATATCGCTCAAAAGAAAAAGCCTCCGCAGGTTTCCCCGCGGAGGCTTTCGCCACAAAGACTATTTGTCGGCGTCGGTGTCGGCATCGACGACGGCATGGTCATCGTCAGCATCATCGGATGCGGCTTCGGCATCCTCCTGCATGGCCGCCTGCGCAAAGGCCGCGGCATCAGCCGCCAGCTCCTCCTCGCTCATTCGAGGCACGCGCTTCTTGGTCGGCATGCCGGCCGCCTTGGCATTGCGCTCCTCCTTGGCCGCCAGGATATCACCCTCGCGCTCAAGGTAGGCATTCCACTCGTTGTCGAGCAGGGCGTTCACGGCGTCACCTTCGACGGTCTCGCGCTCAAGCAGCACCTTCGCCATCAGATCGAGCTGATCGCGACGGGCGTCCAGGATCTCGACCGCACGACGATGGGCCTCACGCATGATGCGCTGAACCTCGATATCGATGCGGCGCGCCGTCTCCTCGGAGTAATCCTGATGATCGGCGTAATCGCGACCGAGGAACACCTGATGTTGCGCCTCGCCAAACACTTGCGTGCCCAGCTCCTCGCTCATGCCCAGGCGCGTGACCATCTCGCGCGCCATCTTGGTTGCGCGCTCCAGATCGTTGCTCGCGCCCGACGTAATGTCATCGCACATGAGCTCCTCGGCAACGCGACCGCCCAAGAACACGGCGAGCTCGTCGAGCATCTCGTTCTTGGTCTTGAGGAAGTGGTCCTCCTGCGGAAGCTGCAGCGTGTAGCCCAGCGCCTGGCCGCGGCTGACGATCGAGATCTTGTGGACCGGATCGGAGTGCTCCAGGATGTGGCCCACCAGGGCGTGACCGCTCTCGTGGTAGGCAATCGTGGTGCGCTCGGCCTCGGTCATCACGCGACCCTTGCGCTGCGGTCCGGCAATCACGCGCTCCATCGATTCCTCGACCTCGTCCATCGAGATCACGGAACGATGACGGCGAGCGGCCAGCAACGCAGACTCGTTGAGCAGGTTCGCCAAATCGGCACCAGTAAAGCCAACGGTCATCTGGGCGAGCTTCTCAAACTTAACGTCCTCGTCCATCGGCTTGTTCTCGGCATGCACGCGCAAGATCTGCTCGCGGCCCTTCACATCCGGACGGTCGACCGTAACCTGACGGTCAAAACGGCCGGGACGCAGCAATGCCGGATCCAGGATGTCAGGACGGTTAGTCGCAGCGATCAGGATGACCGACTCGCTTTCCTCAAAGCCGTCCATCTCGACCAGCAGCTGGTTGAGCGTCTGCTCGCGCTCGTCGTGACCGCCGCCCAAGCCGGCTCCGCGCTGACGTCCCACGGCATCGATCTCATCGATGAAGATGATCGACGGGGCCTGGGACTTGGCCTCCTTAAAGAGGTCACGCACACGGCTGGCGCCGACACCTACGAACATCTCGACAAAGTCGGAACCCGAGATGCTAAAGAACGGCACGCCCGCCTCGCCGGCAACGGCCTTGGCCAGCAGCGTTTTACCGGTGCCCGGAGGGCCAACCAGCAACACGCCACGCGGGATCTTGGCGCCCAGCTTGCGATAGCGATCCGGATCGCTCAAAAAGTCACGGATCTCCTCGAGCTCCTCGACTGCCTCGTCCACGCCGGCAACGTCTTCAAACTTGACCTTGGGGCGTGTGGCCTCGTTGGTCTTGGCGTTGGTCTTGCCAAACTGCATGTTCCTGTTGTTGGCGCCCATCATCTGGCGCATAAAGTAGAACATGATGGCGATAAGGGCGATCGTCGGAAGCACACTCATCGCCAAGTCGCCCCAAAAATCGGGATCGTTGGTGTTGACGATGTACTTGGTATCGGGGTGCTCCGCCATGAGCTCGGCAAGCGAATCGGAGCCGACATAGGTCGAGGAGAAGCTCTTGAGCTCGCTCGTATCGCCCTTGTCCTTCTTCGTCTTCCAGTAATGACCCGTCACGCTTCCGTCTTGAACCGTATAGGTCAGATCTTCGACGCGATCCTGCTTGATGGCGCTGACCATCTCGCTCGTCGCGAGCTTAACGGTATTGCTGGAGCTGGCAAAGCCGGAACCCATATTAAAGAAGGCATAGCCCAGAAGCGCGCAAGCCAAAAGAAAATACAGCCAGCCCGTACGCGTGGGCTTCTTGCCTCCGGGCATCCCCGGGATCTTTGGGTCCCGGGGAGTCTTGGAATTGTTGTCGTTACGGTCGTCGGGCATCTTACGAATAAACCTCCGGTTTCAAAATGCCCAGATACGGAAGGTTGCGATAGCGCTCGGCATAGTCGAGGCCGTAGCCCACCACAAAGGCATCGGGGCAATGGGTTCCAACATACTTGGGCGTGATGGCCGAGACGCGGTCCTCAACGTCCTTCCACAGGAAGGCGGCGACCTCCAGAGAAGCGGGCTTGCGGCTCTCGAGGTTCTTCATCAGATACTTGAGCGTCAGGCCCGAGTCCAGAATGTCCTCGACGATCAGCACGTCGCGACCGCGGATGTCGATATCCAGGTCCTTAATGATACGCACGATACCCGAGGACTTCACACCGTCGCCATAGCTCGAAACAGCCATGAAATCGATGTTGGTCGGCAGCTCGATCTTACGCATCAGGTCGCCCATAAAGACAACAGCGCCGCGCAGAACCGCGATCAGCACCAGATCCTTACCCGCGTAGTCGCGAGTGATCTCCTCGCCCAGGCGAGAAACGATGCCGTCGATATCCTCCTGCGTAAACAGAACCTTCTCGATATCCGGATGTTGAGAAGCCATGACAACCCTTTCTTGTGCTTAATCGCCCACACACCGCCGTATGGACGCGAACTACACATTCTAGCAGCGCACGGGGTATATTTTCCAGCCCGCGCACCATCAGCGCGGGAATACCGTCAACGCCGCACAGAACAGCTGGTGCGAGGGGCTAATCCGCGTCAACCACGCGAAGCAGATAAGCCACACGCGTCGCCGCCGTGCATTTAAAACGTTCGTCCGCGCGAACTCCGGCGACCCACACCACGGCACCTCCCGGCGCCGTCCTCACCACGGGAACGCCGGCGCGCTCGGAAACGGGAATGCGAGCCTCGCCTAGCAAGTCGGATACCTTCTTGCTTCGGCCACTCATTCCTAACGGGCACATCACGTCTCCCGGTGCGGGACCGTCCACCCACAGGCGCGCCAATCGCGCCTCTGCAGGGATCTCGCCACGTGAGCCCGCCAGGATCCGCTCACTATCGCTGTCGGCAAAACCCAGGGCAGCCGCGTCTACCAAAGCTGTCACTTCCCCGGCAACCGCAAGCTCACGGGCGCGACGCACGATATCGCATCCCGGCTCAACGGCCATCGGCTCTGCGACCAGCATGCGCCCCCCGCCCAACGGCAAACGACCGGGTACGGTAACCCAGTCCGCGGCCAGGCCCTCGCGAGCCGCCGGCGCCTTAAACGCCAGCATGCCAAACTCAATGCGTGCGTCAATCCCCGCCGGAAGCGTGACCGAGCCGGCGCCCTCGGCAACGCAGGAAAGGACTCGCTCCACATGTCGCATCTCTGGACGAGCGTCCGGATCGATGCGCTTAATCGCCAGTCGCACGATGCGCCGCGCGATTACCACCTCGGCCGCAGCAAGGCGCCTGGCATCGAGCACCAGCGCGCCCGCCGCCTCCTTACGCAGGCAGCTTCGAAACGCCTGTGCCGAAAGCTGAGACAAAAACGCGTCCTCATCGCCTAAGATCTCGCAGGCGGCGCCAATCGTCTTGCAGACGCTCGCGTTGCGCTGCGCCACCACCGGCATCACTCGATGGCGCACGTAGTTTCGCAGATACGAGATATCCTCATTGCTCTCGTCTTCACGCCACGGCTGACCATGTACCTGTAGATAGCCCACGAGCTCGCCATGAGTTAGGTCGAGCAAGGGACGCACCACGATATTCCTCCGGCGAGGAATGCTCGATAGGCCAGCGGGCCCCGAACCCTTAATCGCGTTCATCAAAAACGTTTCCGCGCGATCCGAAGACGTGTGCGCGGTGCAGATACGAGCCGCCGTTCGCGGTGCCCCCGTCTGGGCGCAGAGCTCGCGAACATACCTCCGCGCCGCGGCATAGCGCACCTCGCGGGCCGCGGCCTCAATATTGCCCGACTCCCCATCAAAATAAGCGTGCTCCACGCACAGCGGTAAACCATATTTCGCGCAGAGCTCACGCACAAAGGCCTCGTCGCCATCGGACGCCTTGCCGCGCAGATGATGGTTTACATGCAGCACATGCAGGCGCTCGCGAGCAATGGGGGCAACACCGCGTCCGTCTTGGATATCCAGCTTTGATGTGCACGCCATAAGAAGCAGTGCCGTCGAGTCCGCGCCGCCTGATACCATGAGCACGACAGGAGCAGCCTGCTGCCTCGTCCGGGTCTCATCGACTGCCCCAGGCACGGCATGGTGTCCGTAATGCTGTGATACCGTTGGCATTCGCTTCCTCCTTTATTCGTCCGCACCCATTGTATCCTTTGGAATCTTATGTCTTGCCTGCACCTTCATATCCTCGGCAGTGGCTCTAAAGGCAACTGCGCACTCATCGAGGGCCCGCAGGGGCTCATTATGGTCGATGACGGACTGTCTCGCCGCGAGACATTAAAGCGCATGGCAGAACTGGGGCTCTCGGCAGACAACGTCTCGGCTCTTCTCATTACTCATGAGCATAGCGATCACATCAAGGGCCTCGATGTCTGGTGCAAGCACTGGCACGGCCCCCTCTTTGCCAGCAGGGGGACTCTTTCGAGCAAAGAAAATCTTTCGCATCTGCCTGTCGAGGAATTCGATCCCGGTGACACCCTATCCATTGCCGGCATCCACGTGCAAACCTACTCAACATCACACGATGTCATCAATCCAGTCGGTTATCGATTCGACACCCTCGATGATTCCATCGGCTTTGCCACCGACACCGGAGAGCTATCGAGCCAAGCCATGAACACCCTCAAAGATTGTCGAGTCCTCGCGCTCGAAAGCAACCACGATGTGACCATGCTGCGCGAGGGAGAATATCCCCGCTTTCTTCAGAAGCGCATCCTGTCTGCAAGGGGACACCTCTCCAATGGCCAAGCCGCCGAAGCCGCGCGCGAACTTGTTACCGATCGCACCGAACAGCTCATTGCCATGCATATCAGCCAAGACAACAATCGTCCGAGCCTTACCGTCAAAAGCTATGCCAAAGCTCTGGCCGCAACCCTGGATGACGAGGTCGGCAGCTCCGCAACCCTTCTCCAAGGATCGCGAAAGCTCTCGATACGCCCCGCAAGCCAGCATCGGCCAGCAACCATTCAATAACTGTCCTAGACAGCAAAAGGGGCCGAGAATCGCTTCCCAGCCCCTTTTGTTGTCTTTTAATAGCGAAAAACACCAACGAAGTTATTCGATGGAGATCTTCGTAATGTTCTTCTTCTCGACGATCTTGGGAACCGTAACGGTCAGGATGCCGTCAGCGTACTTAGCCGAGAGGCCCTCGCTCGAAGCGTCCTTAAGATACACGCCACGCGTCGCGCTGTACGAGCTGAACTCCTTCTGCAGGAAGTTCTTGCCCTCGTTTTCCTCGTCTTCCTCGACATTCACGCTAATGGACAGACGGCCCTCGTTAAGCTCGACATCGATATCGTCCTTGGCGACGCCGGTCAGATAAGCCTTGACCTCATAGCCATCGCCCTTATCCTCAACGTCAACGGGAAACGCCTTAGAGGCAATCGAGCTGTTCGCTAGGTCGCTCATATCATCAAACAGATCGAACAGCGAGCTTGCAGAGGGACGAACGCCAAAAACCGAACGATAAGGAACCATGCTTGCCATGTTTACCACTCCTTTATAGGACTGCCGAGTCATCTTCCAGGTGACTGGGACTTCTTTTGACGCTCATATATATGCCCACCCAGTGCTCATATATACATCGACTATAAAGTTTTTTGAGTCCAGTACTATAAGCATATCTAAGTGCGTATGACTCAGGTTTTAGGAAGGTTAAGGTTCTTTGAACCAGAGCTTAAATACCGAGTATGTCCCCAGCTACAAATAACAAGGGGCTTACAATGAGCGCGTACACGTTGTTGGTAACGAGCTAAAGGGCATCATGGACGACCAAAACCAGAACAATATGTTTATGCCGACGCAGGGGGAAGATACTTCCACGCAGCCGCCACGGTTCCATCGCCCCCACATCTCGCAAGAGCCCATTAATGATCCGGAGCCCGAGTATGTGACGAGAAATCGATATCAAACACTCGAGGATGCCCAAACGGGGCGTAAACATATGGGCGTCGCCTCGGGAGACCCTGTATATCTGAAAGACGCACCATTATCTAAAAACAGCGCAGCTAGTGATGAGCCGATGAAAGCGTCCGCCACTCATCAACAAAGAGGTCCTCGACCAAAGCAAACCTTGACGCATTCGGCTCGCTATCTCGAAACGCCAAAACAGGGAAAATCAATCTTCGTTTCATCAAGTAAACGACGCAAGCAGCATCGACTGACAATCCTGCTTTTGATCATTGCAGCCATAGCAATTGCCCTTGTTATTCGTTTTATTTTCTTTAAATAAAAGCTCAATACCAAAAAGAATTAAATCGTCTGGCGTAAATGAGTCATTTATGCCCGTAAACGCAATCAGAACCACCCTTAAAAAGGGTGGTTTGCTCTTAGGGTATAACCCACGGGCCCCGGGCTCGCGTCTAAAGGCGCGGGCCCGGACTTCGTCCAGGCCTAGTGCATCTTGACCCGTGGCGCGCCGGTCGAACCGGCAGCATCACCCCCTCTTGAAGGGGTCCTCGTACTCCTTCACGCTCAGCTTGTCCAGCGCGATGTCGTGGGACTCCTGCTCCCTGATGTACTTGGCGATCGTCGCCTCGTTCAGGCCGACGGTGGACACGTAGTAGCCCTCCGCCCAGAACTTCCTGTTGCCGAACTTGTACTTGAGGTTGGCGTGCCTGTCGAATATCATCAGCGAGCTCTTCCCCTTCAGGTAGCCCATGACGCTCGCGACGCTGTACTTCGGCGGGATCGCCAGCAGCACGTGCACGTGGTCGGGCATCAGGTGCCCCTCGATTATCTCGATCCCCTTGTACTCGCACAGCTTCCTGAGGATCTCCCCTATGTCGCTCCTGATTTGGTTGTAGATCACTTTGCGCCTATACTTCGGCGTGAACACGATGTGGTACTTGCACATCCACTTCGTGTGGGAAAGGCTGTAGGCCTTCTGGGCCATGGCGACCACCCCTTCGACTCGAATTCTTGACGGCCTGAACAATCGTCAATATCGGTCGGAGGGGTGGCTTTGTAAAGCCGTTTGTCTCCACCCGCGTAGCGGGTGGTTTAAAGCTGGCCGCTGCGCGGCCAGCGGACTAAAGTCTTGAATCAAAAAGAGCCGGTCGAGCAAACGCTCGATCGGCTCACAAACTTTCCCTCAGCTTACGGTCCCGAGAGGTTGTCCGAAGGCCCGACCGCCGAGAGGGGTTTCTTCTGAGCGATCCCGCAGCGCGAAGCGCGAGGACCAGCGAAGAAGAAACCCCGCAGGCGGTCGGGCCGGTGGGAGGGATGGCCTTTCGACCTACTCTTTTTCGACCGCGCGCATGATCGCCTTGTAGATCTCCATCAGCGGGATGATCAGGAAGGCCAGGCCCAGCGCGGCAAGAACGCCCTTGAGCTCAAGCGTCACAGGGCCAAAGAACATCTCGGCAAGCGTCGGCTGCACGGTCACGATTACCGTCAGCACCAGTGCCAGCGCGGCGGAAGCCCACAGCCACTTGTTCTGCTTCTTCATGGTGAACAGCGACGCACGACGGCTGCGCATATTGAAGCAGTGGAAAATTTCGACCATGTTGAGCGTGATGAACGCCATCATCACGCCTTCCTCGTCGGCGTTGCCGGCGATCATATCGGCGATGTGGATGTAGCCCATGTCAAAGTACACGCCCACAAAGAAGCTCGCCAGCACCAGCACGGTGATGATCAGGCCCTGGACCACACAGTCCAGGCCCATGTGACCGGCAAAGACGCCGTCCTTGGCGCTGCGCGGCTTGCGCTTCATGATGTCGCCCTCGGCGTCCTCCATGCCCAGCGCGAGCGCGGGGAAGCAGTCGGTGACCAGGTTCACCCACAGCAGCTGCACCGGCTGGAAGATGGTAAAGCCGATGAGCGTGGCGATAAACACCGAGAACACCTCGGCAAGGTTGGCCGAAAGCAAAAACTGGATGACCTTGCGGATGTTGTCGTAGATGCGACGGCCCTCTTCGCAGGCACCGATGATGGTGGCGAAGTTATCGTCGGCAAGCACCATGTCGGCGACGTTCTTGGTAACGTCGGTGCCGGTGATGCCCATGCCCACACCGATGTCGGCGCGCTTGATGGATGGGGCATCGTTGACGCCGTCGCCGGTCATGGCGACGATCTGGTCGCGCGACTTCCAAGCCTCGACGATGCGGGTCTTGTGCTCGGGCTGGACGCGGGCGTACACGCCGTAGTCCTCGATGTGCGCGTCGAGCTCCTCGTCGCTCATGCGGTCGAGGTCGGCACCGGTGATAGCCTGGCTGCGATCGGCGACGATGCCCAGCTGCTTGGCGATGGCCACGGCGGTGTCGATGTGGTCGCCCGTGATCATGACAGTGCGGATGCCGGCGTCGTGCGCCTCGCGGATAGCGTCGGCCACCTCGGGACGGACCGGGTCGATCATGCCGGACAGGCCGCAGAAGACCAGGTCATGCTCGAGCGCGGCGGGGCTGCAGTCGCTCGGGACCTCGGTGTAGGTGCGGCTTGCCAGCGCCAGCACGCGCAGGGCCTCGTCGGCCATAGCCTTGTTGGCGGCCACGAGCTCGGCGCGGCGCTCCTCGGTCAGGAGCACAACCTTATCGCCCTCGTAGATATGAGTGCACAGGCCGATCACCACGTCGGGCGCGCCCTTGGTGTACTGCTCGTACTCACCGTCCAGGGTCTCGACGACCACGGACATCATCTTACGGCCCGAGTCGAACGGGGCCTCGCCCACGCGCGGGTGCTCGGCAGTCAGGCCAGTAAGACCAGCCTTGCCGGCATCGTTGACGAGCGCGCACTCGGTCGGCTCGCCCACGGCCTCGCCCAGCCCCTCGTCCCACTGGGCATCGGAGCACAGCGCCATGCCGGCCAGGAACTTCTCCTTGGGCGCAGCGAGCTCGTGCTTGACAACGGTCATCTTGTTTTGAGTAAGGGTACCGGTCTTGTCGGAGCAGATGGTCTGCGTGCAGCCGAGTGTCTCGACAGCAGAAAGCTTGCGGATGATCGCCTGGCGCTTGGCCATCTTGGTCACGCCGAGCGAAAGGACGATGGTCACGACGGCGACCAAGCCCTCGGGGATAGCGGCGACGGCGAGCGAGACGGCAACCATAAAGGTATCGAGCAGGGCAGTCGGGTCGGTAAGGACGTTGCCCACGCCGTGGCGGAGGATATCAACACCAAAGATCACGACGCAGATGACGATCACCATAATGGTAAGGATGCGGCTGAGCTCGGCGAGCTTCACCTGCAGCGGCGTGAGCTCTTCCTTGGCCTCGGCAAGAGCGCCGGCAATCTTGCCCATCTCGGTGTCCATGCCGGTGCCGACCACGACGGCGCGACCGCGACCGTACACCACGGTGGAACCCATGTAGCACATGTTCTTGCGGTCGCCGAGCGGCACGTCATCGGTGCCCGCGGCAAGCTCAATCACGTTGGCGTGCTTCTCGACCGGCACGGACTCGCCGGTGAGTGCGGCCTCTTCGATCTTCATCGTGGCGCTCTCGAGCACGCGGCAGTCGGCTGGGACGGAGTCGCCTGCCTCGAGCATGATCACGTCACCGGGCACGAGCTCGGCGCTCGGCAGATGCACGAGCTTGCCGTCGCGCAGCACCTTGGACTGCGCCGCGCTCATCTCTTGCAGGGCTTCGAGGGCCTCCTCGCTCTTGGCCTCCTGGACCACGCCCAGCACCGAGTTGACGATAACGACGAACATGATAATGGCGACGTCGGCAAAGTCTGCCTCGCCCTTGACCATACCCGTGAGCGCGCTGATGACGGCGGCAACGATTAGCATAATGACCATAGGGTCGGCCATCTGCTCAAAGAAACGCTTCCACAGCGGCGTCTTCTCGGCTTCCTCAAGCTTGTTAGGGCCTGTCTTGGCGAGGCGCGAAGACGCCTCGTCGTTGCTCAGGCCGAGGTTCTCATCGACACCCTGGTCGCTGAGTACCTCCGCCGCGGCGGACAGGTATTCCTTTTGCATATAGAGTCCCCTCCTGGGATTCGGGCCACTCAGCAGATTGATGCCCGATCATAATTCCCAGGAGAAGGGCAAGGGCTCATCAAGGCTGCCGTGCTGAGCGGCAGTTGATAGTGGAGCTATGGTACCCCAAAGCGGCGCGTCTAGCCAAAACATTCCAATTGGAAACACGGCTCGAGTGCAACGATGCAGACCGTATGATGTTCAACATTGATAAAACGTTTTTTCTTCGGTGCATCATCAAACTGAAATATCGCCCAGATAGCAGCGGTTAGAACGGTTGGTAAAGTTTTTGCATATACCGTTTATTCGCAAAAAATGAACTTCTAATTCGGCATACGGTCGATTTTTTGGGGTATTCGGTCGGCATTTCGTTATAATCATCTCAGTTTTATTTCTTATGGTTTATCTATCAGCGCAAGACGATGTCAGATGGAGGTCTGAATGTACAAGCGCACCAAGATTGTATGCACCATGGGTCCCGCCTGCGATAGCGACGAGACCATCCGCGAGATGATCAAGGCGGGCATGAACGTCGCCCGTTTTAACTTCTCGCACGGATCCTACGACGAGCACCACGGTCGCATCGAGCGCGTCCGTCGTATTTCCAAGGAGCTCGGTCTGCCCGTCGGCATCCTGCTCGACACCAAGGGCCCCGAGGTCCGCACCGGCCTTCTGGTCGACGGCAAGAAGGTTGCCGTCAAGACCGGCGATAAGATCGTCGTCACCGCTCAGCCCACGTCCGAGGATTTCCACGGCACCTCTGAGCACATCTCCCTCGACTACCTGGCTCTGCCCTCCGAGGTCGAGAAGGGCTCCCTTATCCTGATCGATGATGGTCTGGTTGCCCTCGAGGTCGAGTCCGTCGACGGCCAGGACATGACCTGCGTCGTTAAGAACGACGGTCTGATCGGCGAGCGCAAGGGCGTCAACATGCCCAACGTCAACATCTCGCTGCCCGCTATCACCGAGCGCGATCGTCAGGACATCCTCTTTGGCCTGACCGAGAACATCGACTACATCGCCGCTTCCTTCATCCGTGACGGCGAGTCCGTCCGCGGCATTCGCAAGCTTTGCCGCGAGAACGGTGGCGAGCACGTGACAATCTTCCCGAAGATCGAGTGCGCCCTGGGCGTCGAGAACTTCGACGAGATCCTCGAGGCTTCCGACGGCATCATGGTCGCCCGTGGCGACCTGGGCATCGAGATCAAGCCCGAGCTCGTTCCGCACATCCAGAAGGAGATCATCGCTAAGTGCAACGCGGCCTACAAGCCCGTTATCACCGCTACGCAGATGCTCGACTCCATGCAGCAGAACCCGCGCCCGACGCGCGCCGAGGTTGCCGACGTTGCTAACGCCATCTACGACGGCACCGACGCTGTCATGCTGTCCGGCGAGTCCGCTGCCGGTAAGTACCCGGTCGAGGCCGTAAAGATGCAGGCCAGCATTGCTCTCGAGACCGAGAAGTACCTCCCGGCTCACGCTCCGCTCGAGGTTCCGGCCGATGCTCACGGCACCCGCGTCGTCAACAACGTTGTGGGTATGTCCGCTGTGAACATGGCTACCACCGTTGGCGCCAAGTGCATCACCGTGCCGACGACCACCGGTCGTACCGCTCGCCTGATCTCGCACTTCCGTCCCAACATGCCAATCTGCGCGTTCTCCCGCCACGAGTGGGCCGTCCAGCAGATGATCATGTACTGGGGCGTTATCCCGCACCAGGCCGAGATTACCCAGGGCACCGTCAACGGTACGATCGTCAAGGCGATCGAAACCGCTAAGGAGCTCGGCTACGTCGAGGCCGGCGACCTGACCGTCGCCACCGCCGGCGATCCCCGCATGAGCGTTCAGCTCGAGGACAAGGTCTCCTCGACCAACGTCGCTTACGTCGCTCAGGTGCGCTAAAACGCACTTGCAAGCACATTTGCATTGCAAAGGGACCGGAAGGCTTCGCCTTCCGGTCCCTTTTTCTGTGCGCCGATACCTTCTGCACGGCATGACGCGCACCCATTTCATTACCAAAAGCGCGAAATCCGCCCTCCGAGGCCCAAAAAATAAAGCCCCAAGCGCTAAAAGTGTTCGCCCGGTGGCAAACCCACACCTTAACCGACGCTGCTAAATCGTTTTAGCAAGAACCAGATCAACCGCGTTTTCAGAAGTGCGGGGAAAAATTGCTTACCCCCGAGCATAAGTCCTTTTATTTCAACAAAACCCCTGATAAAGTTGGCTTAAATACCGCTTGTACCTGACCTATTTGTCTTTTTCACCGCACTTCCGAAACGGATAGCTTTTCTAGCCCAAATAACGCTCAAACGATCGGATCGCTATGTCATTTCTTGCCTGCGGACCCACGGCTTTTCAGTACTATCGCATCCCGCCCCAAATACTGGGACTCTATCCAGCAATCCTGCCGCCCGACCATGACCATCGCTTGGTGCATTACTCAAAACAACCGGTATTTAAAGACTTGCTCGGCACACCAGTTTGGAGATCCGTGAGTGAAAGGAAACAGCGCGCGAACGGAAAGCTATTTCATAGCCGTCTGCTAACCCAAGAGCCGCCTCCTGGGTCGTTTAGACAGACTGAACATGGATTTGATGTCACTTCACCGGAGTTCACGCTGCTCAGCCTTGCCACGCAGGTCTCACGCAACCAGTTACTCATGGCGTGCTACGAGATGTGCGGCTCCTTTGCAGTGTTTAAGCCCTGCGAGCGAACGCAACAACAACTCGATGAAGCTATTTCGCTTAAGTTCATTCCACCCAACTGCGGGTGGGAGCGAGTTAACGACACCAAGGGCAATGACACCAACTTGTGGAAGCGCACGCCGCTTCTTACCGCAACGGATATCGCCGCGTTCGCCAAGCAAGCCGCAGGCCTGCGCGGCGTCAAACAACTGCGCTGGGCGGCCGAGCACATGACGGGGCAGGCCGCCTCGCCCTTCGAAGTACAGACCTCCATGCTTATCTCGCTCCCCCGCGACGAGGGCGGCCAGGGCATCGAGATCGCCAACAACGCGCGCATCCCGCTCAGTGAAGCCGCACGTTCACTGTATGACAAAACCTGCTGCTACGCCGACATCCTCATCGAAAGCGCCACCGACAGCATGGGCGTCATCTTGGAATGCCAAGGCCGCTCCGCCCATGACAGCGAAGCCGCAAGCCTCTCCGATGCCGAGCGCGCCACCGCACTCACAAGCATGGGCTACGACGTCATCCAAATTACCTATGACCAGATCAAGGAGAAAAAGAGCTTCGACCACATAGCTGAGCTCATCCATAAAAAGGCGGGGCTCCCCTACATCCCAAAGACCAGTCAGGAACGCATTGCCGAAGATACCTTACGGCAAGAGCTACTTGTCGATTGGGTTGAGCTATTCACTGCCAGGCCGGCCAGCTAGCAGCTAGCAATCAGGGGCAGCGCAGGCACATCGGGCGATTCGACACGGGCGGCAAAGCCCGCCTCGGTCAGCTCGATGACCTCGGTAAACGTTGCATCGAAAAACTCCTCGGTTAGCAAGCGATACGGCGGATGATCGGGCTCGCCGGGGTTTTCGCGTACAATCTCGTGCATAACGCCAATGGTCTTGAGCACATACTCCTTATGGATGGGATACTGACCAAAACGGGTCGCCGCAGTATACAGGCGATCGGTCGCGCGCGGAATCGAAACGATGCCGAGTGTCTTGCCAAACCAGTCAAAGTCGCCTTGCTTTTTAATGCGGAATTCCTCGCACGGTTTGCCGCCGTGCGCCTCCAGGTACTGATTCACGCGCGTATTCCACACGGTATCGGCCACGAGGTGAGACCAAACGCCCAGCGTCAGATCGAGCAGCGACTGCGCCACGTCATCGGGCGCGAGCGAAAGCTCGCTAGCACCGGGACCGGCAACCGGCTCGGCATCCTTGTAGCGTTGGGGATAATGCACCCGATTGAGTCGCTCGCGCTCCTCGACAATCGAGGTCGCGTCAGCCGGCGTACCAACAGGCGCCCCTTTGAGCAACGGTGCCACATAGGTATCCCAGAACTCGTGCTCACGCGGCTTAGGGATAGGCTCGGGCTTGGCAAAGTGCGTAATGCGGTACGGGATGGGATCGGCGATGCCAGGGACCATATAGCCCACGAAAATATCCGGAACCACGCAGCCAAACAAAAAGGCATTGCGGTCGCGCACGCTCTTGGCAAGCGCACCGGTGCGCTCCAGCAAACGCTCCGTCTGAGCGATATGAATGTTCCAGCTTGGCATAGCCACCCCCATAAAAAACCTGGATAACTATACCATCACGGCAAAGCCGCGCGGGCGGCTACGCACGCTCTACGCAGCAACTAGTCCGTAGCACCGCTTTCGGTTCCATACGACGACGAAGGCGCCTCGACCACATGGTGATATCGATCGATATAGATTGCACGGGCACCCAGGCGTCGCACCAAATCCTGGTGATGTGTGCTCATCAAGACCGTCTTACCCGCCGCGACGTAGGCCAGCAAGAAGTTGACCACGATGTCGCATGAATCCTCGTCGAGCCCATTGGTAGGCTCGTCAAGAACCAAGATATCCGGGTTCATCGACACCACCGCAGCCAGCGCAACGCGCTTCTTTTGCCCGCCCGAGAGCTGATAGGGAGAGGCGTCGGCAAGGTCGGCAACCTGGAACAACCCCATGGCATCGCTCACGCGGCGCTCGAGCTCGTCTGCCGGCAGCCCCATCTGCGCGGGACCAAAAGCAACTTCCTCGCCCACCGTGGCGCAAAACAGCTGGGCATCGGCGTTTTGGAATACGAAGCCCACACGCTGGTGGAACTTCTGAGCAGCAGCAGAATCCTTCAGATACGCCGCATCGATCACATGCCCGTCGAACAGGTATGCCCCTGCGTCCGCGAGCTCAAGGCCGTTGATAAGGCGCATGATCGTCGTCTTGCCGCAGCCGTTGGGACCGAGCAGGGCAACGAGTTCACCACGATCGACCTGCAGCGACACACCATCGACAACCGTATGCCCCGCATAGGAGAACACCACGTCGCGCAGCTCGATGAGCGGCATGGCCTCGGCGCGCGCGCCGTTCGTGCCCGCCGCACTATTCATATCGATCGTCAAAACGTCGCCCTTCCCTATTTGCATCCCCAGTCGAAACCAGCAGCGTCTACAGCACGGCGCACAACACTGCCAGCAGCGCCACGCCGGCCGCATAGACCGCATCGCGCCAGCCAAACCCGACACGCGCGGGCGCCGGATACGCACCGGCAAAGCCGCGGCAAAGCATAGCCTCGTCCATCGCGCGGCTGCATTCCATCGCCTTGATAAACGTCATGCCCATGATACCCGCCAGCGAGTCGGTGCGCGAAAAACCCGCAGGCGCACGACCCACGCTGCGCAGCATGACCGATTCGCACAGATTGTGCGCCGTGCGACCCAGCACCTCGATGTGCTTGAGCGCCATATCAAACGTAAAGATAACTTCGTCGGGTAGATGCAGCATCTTGAGCGACGCCGACATGCGGCTCCACGTGAGGGTCCACGAAACGCCCAGCACTAGCGACACATTAATGAAGGTCTTGAGCGCAATCTTGAGCATGGCGCCCGCGGCAGAAGCGTCCAGCAGCAAGGCGGGCAGCGCCAGAACCACCGCGAGCCCCGCAGCGCCAAGCGCCGGCACAAAGGTTGCCCGCAGTCCGCGTACGGGGCGCACGGCAACGAGCACCAGTGCGATAGCCGCCATCAGCATGAGGTACAGCGGGCTCTGCGTCAGACACACGCACAGGACGCAAACGAACATCCCCACCAGGCGCACCGGAGCCGAAACGCAAGAAAGGGCGCGGTCGACCATCGACCCGCCCTCGTGCGCGCCTCCACCCAGGCGAACCCGCTCAAGCAGGCTCGCCAGGTGCAGGACATTCTTTTGCATCACTCGATGCCGAACCCCCGCGGGCTCGTATCGCTCCTCGGCCGCAAGCCAGCTAGGCAGCTTGGCTATTGCCATGAGCACCGCTTTCCTTGACCGTCAGCGAAATCAGACGGAATGCGATGGTGAGCACCGCCACGCCAATCACGCCCGAAAGAATATACATCGCGGCCTGGCCGGCAAAGCCAAGACCCTGCTCCTCGGAATAGGCCTGCAGATAATCGCCCGTGGGCAGAGCGTCGGCAAAGGTCGGGGTATCGAGGCCGACCGAAGTCTGCAGACTGTTGTCACCAGCCTCCTGAACGGCGGTCGCGGCGCCCTCGGCGTCCCACTCACCCCAGGCGTCACCCGTGGCCAGCAGGCCCAGCGGCGTGGCCACGACAAGCACGGCAACCAGGATGAGTGTGGGGACCAGCGAGGTCTTCTTGGCAGCAGCGCCCTCGGCAGCATCGGTCAGGCCGCGCTTGACGGCGATGGCGGTG
>CAJMRD010000014.1 GCA_905215725.1 uncultured bacterium
CGACGCCGTCATGGTGGCCGCAGAGATCGTCAACGCCCTGCAGACCATCGTCTCGCGCGAGATCAGCCCCTACGAGCCGGCTGTCATCACCGTCGGCGAGCTGCACGGCGGCACCGCACGCAACGTTATCGCCGGCACGGCCTACCTCGCCGGCACGGTGCGCACCTACGGCGATTCGACCCACGAGGAAATGCCGGAGCTTATGCGCCGCATCGTGGAGCATACCGCGGCCGCCTTGGGCGCCGAGGCAGAGCTCACCGACTACACCATCGCCAACTACAAGGTCGAAAACGACGCCACCTCGAGCGAGCGCTGCCGTCAGGCTGTAATCAAGTGCCTGGGCCCCACCGGCCAAGGCCATTATCGCGGCACGCTTTCGGGCGAGGATTTTTCGGAGTACCTGCGTCGCGTACCGGGCGTGCTCGCCTTTGTAGGTACGCGCAACCCCAAGATTGGCGCCACGTACGCCCAACATTCCTGCTTCTACAAGATCGACGAGACCGTGCTGGCAAAGGGCTCCATGGTGGCCGCCCAGTATGCTATCGACTTTTTGGCCGAGCCCACGCAAGAGGAGCTCGACGGCCCCGCGATTACCGCGGTCGCCGAAACCAACCCCGATCTGGCCGCCAAGTTGCGCTCTGCCAAGGCGACGACCGCCGAGGCTCGCGACGCCATCCATGATGCCCGAACGGCTCGCCATGCCGCGATCAAGGGCATCCACGACGCACGCGCTGCTGCACGCCGCGAGGAGAAGCACGACGAGTAGTCGATTCGCTGGCATCTCGCAGTCATAGCCACATCGCGATGTCAAAGCGGGGGCGGACGTTTCGACACGTCCGCCCCCGCTCATTCTTCAAGCGCTATTTCTACTATTTCTACCCCGTCCCCAAATGGCAGACGGCATGGCTACTCGTCCTGAGGTTCCTCGTCGGAGCTTGGCTCGGACGCCGACTCAGGTGCAGGTGCCGGCTCAGGCTCAGGCTCAGGCTCAGGCTCAGGCGCAGGCTCGGGCTCAGATGCCGTCTCAGACTCGGGCGCCGGCTCAGGCTCGGTCGCGGGAGCGGGTGCAGGTGCCGGTGAAGCATCCGGAGCATCGTAACCCGAAGGAGCGGACTTCTTCTCGAAGGGCAACACAAAAGTCAAAACGTCGTCCTTGTCCTCATCGGCCCATTCGCTTGCATAACGTGCAGCCCAATAGCCAACGGCACGGTGCTTGAGCATCTTGCCAAAGACCGTAAGGAACACCGTGACGAATGCAATCAGCACCAGGAACAATACGAGCGTGACACCACCGGCGGTAACAATCGCCTCGATACCCGTGGGGCGATAGTAATAGCCGTACGCGCCAATTCCGGCGATGGCACCAAAGACAGCTGTCAAGATCCACGTAATGGCGTTGGAAACCAGGCCCGTCAAAAACTCGGGAAGGAACGAAGCGCAGAACAGCTTGGTCTTGTTGTGCTTAAACGCCGCCCAGACCTTGTCGAGCGAAAACGCGCTCTCAACGCGCCCGGTCACCGCAAAGTGCATCACGGCGATGTCGGCGAACATCTTAAAGAAGACACCCAGAATCGCCGAGGCAATTAGCGCCAGGACAAGCAGGCCGAGCGAACCGAACAGCGCAGCCTCGAGCGCATAAGAGCCGTAATAAGAATACGAGCCCGCGGCGCCAATTACCACGCCCTCCACCAGCGAAAGCACTACACCGATAACGGGAATGGCAGCGATAACCTCGAGCACGACCGAAATAACGCTCGAAAAGACTCCGAGACCAAACGACGTGGAACGCATGAGTGGACGGTCCATGCCGTCATCGACCTTGAGCGACAGATCACGGCCCCACTCGATACCAAAGCCCGAACCGCACACGCTCGCAATGCAAGCTGCCAAAAAGCCGATGGCAGCCGCAATGCCGCCAATAACGGGAATAAACAACACGAGCACCGACACAACGCAAATCAGCGCCGGCAAAAACGCGATTTGGCATACACGCTGAAGCACGCCCGGAGTCTTGGTCATATCCTCAAACGCCTGAGCCACACAGCCCTTGGACGCGTTCATGGGAGGCTGAGGGACAAATTGCTGAGGCTGACCCTGAGGGGTGGAAGCTGCAGCACCGGCATTAGGAGCACCACACGCGCCGCAGAACTTGTCGTTATCGCCCATGGGGGCGCCACACTGCGAGCAGAACATAGAATCATCCCTTCGTATCTTGAACGAATCACTTGGATCGCAAACGATGTCTTTAGCATCATTATCGCCCAATGTGGGATCAAATACTCAAAGATGACCGATTTGCAAGATACACGGCGCCAGCAGGCGGTTCGTTAAATACGTCTGTGCTAGTTCGTTCCGCGGAAGCCCTTGCCGACGATCTCGGAGCTGTCGACGATCGTGATAAAGGCACCCGGATCGACCTCGCGCGCATAACGGCGCAGCTGCACGGCCTCGCGACGGCTCAGCACGCTCATAATCACCGTCACGCACTTGCCCGAGAAGGCACCGTAGCCGCGGCTGATGGTCGCCGTGCGGTTGAGATGCTTGACGATAAACTCCTCGACCTTAAGGGGCTCGGAACAAATGACCGTGCAGACTTTGCGCAGGTGAATGCTCTCAATGGCTTTGTCGACCACAAGCGTCTTGGCAAACAGGCCGAGCACGCAGTACAGACCAACGCGCGGGCCGTACAAGAAGGCCGCGATGGTCACGATGCCGATATCGACCAGCAGTAGGGCACGGCCAATCTCGAGCGTCGTGCGGCGCTTGAGGATCATGGCAAGAATGTCCGTGCCACCCGTCGAGGCGCCAATGTCAAAGACAATAGCGCTGCCGAGCGCCGGCAAGATGACGGCAAAGCACAGATCGAGCCACATATCGCCCGTCATCGAGACATCGGTCGGAATAAAGAGCTCAAACAGCGAAACATAGGCGGACAGCGCAAACGAGGCGAAGACGCTCCAAAGAATCGCCTTGCGCTCCAAAAAGATAAAGCCCAAAACGACGAGAACCGCGTTGATAATCCACATAAAGACGCCGACGGGCAGAGTCGGGAACAGCGTGGACAGAATGACCGACATGCCCGAGGTGCCGCCAAAAGCAAAGTGATTAGGGGTTTTAAACGCAACGATGGCAAAGGCCGTAAGAATCAGACCCAGATTGAGCTCGGCAAAAAAGCGCGGGAAGCCCGGCTCCTGGCTGCGCTTTTGGCCGGCACGCTCGCCGCGCTCGATATCGGTGCGATCGACCACGCGCTCCATCGGCACCACGGGAGGACGATGCATCTCCTCGGCAGCACGCGATGCCGCCTCTGCCGCGGCGGCCTCAATCGCCCATGCCTTGCTTTCTGTTTCGCGCTCGTCAGCCATTACGGCAACCCCTCGTTAACAATTTGGAAACAATGCGCCCATTAGGGTAACGCGGAACGCGACGATTGCAACCCCTAGTTAGACGAGTGGTATGCCTACATCGGGGGCATACAAATAACGGCCGGCCGCACATACATCCGTGCGACCGGCCGTTTGACGTTTTCGCAGATAAAATCTGCCAAAATAAACATCCCTTTTTGGTAGGTTACTCGTGCTGGTTGGTGCGGTGCTCGTACTCCTCGGGGGTGATGACGTCCTCGATACGCAGGTTGACGCCCGCCACCTCAAGGCCGGTCATCGCGGCAAGGCGCTCAGTGACGCGCGCCTTGACATCGTCGAATATCGCGGGCGCATAGGCGCCGTACTCGATAATGACGGAGATGTTGACGACCACGCGATTATCGTCGGTGACCTCGACCGTCACGCCCTTGGTCAGATTCTCGGCACCAAACTGCTCCTGCACAAAATGCATGAGATTACCCTTCATGCCCAGAACGTGCGGAACCTCGCGAGTGGCCATGGCAACGATCTTCTCGATCACACCGTTGGAATAGGTCAGCGAGTCCTCGGACTCGTCCGCCTCCTCGTCGTCCTCATCCTCATCGGACTCGGCCTCGACAAGAGCCTCGTCCTCGAGCGTCACATCCTCGGCTTCGGCGACGACCGCTTCGTTCTCCTCGAGCTCGGTATCGGCTACATCGACCTTCGTATTAAAAGCCATGGTTCCTCCTTATGCCTGCCGCGGATGCGACAGTCGAATACATATTAGCGACCGCTAAACAGACGGCCGAAGAAGTTGACGATCCCGTTCTCGCCGTCGCGAATTTGGCCGATCACAGCGCCGATCAGCACGAAGAATGCAATGACGAGCGTGTCCCACAGGCCCAACGTGAGCACCAACACAGCGAGGATAAAGCCAGCGACGGCGCCGAGCGTGGTGTTGGGATGACGCACAGCATAGCTCCAGATGGCAGCGCCCGTACCCTTGATGAGACCCATAGCCTCGTCAAAATCCGCGGCTGCCGCGTCTTGTAACTCGGTTGCCTCTGCTTTGGAATCAACAGGTTCGCTCGCCGGTGTGGCGCTCTGGTCAATCGTCAGGCGCGGCGTACGAGCAGTCTTATCTTGATTGGTATCACTCACCGGAAACCTCCACGGTCTGGACGGTAGTCTTGGACGGCAAAAAACGGACGCGCGTGGTCGTACCCGGCGTGCCGAGCATGGTGTCGCAAGCTTCTTCGATGCGCTGCTGCATCGCAGTAGCCAGAGATGCCACGTCCTTATCGTCAAGCGCGATAGCCTCGACCTTAAATCGGACGCGCGAATCGTCGGGGCCTTGGACGCGGGCCTCGACATGCTCGACCATCACGCGGTCGTCGCGCTCGGCAGCAGCCCTGGCACACGAAGAAAGCGCCGCAAGGGTAACCTCGATATTGCGCTCCCCCGCCGGATGCACACAGGACGGCTCGCGACGGGCAAACATCAGGCGGAAGAAGCTTACCAGCACGCCGATCGCCACAACTCCGCCGCATGCCGTCACGACAATGCGCGGCATGGGGTCGCGCATCAGCAGCATAAAGCGATACGTATACGGCCCCCAAAACTGGCAGACAAGCGTACCCAGCGCCACGATGGCGGTGGCAAGATACACAATCGCTAGGGCTCGTTTGAGTACGCGCACGTAGCGCTCCCTTCAAATCTCGGCTCTCGAAATGCAAAACGGTTCGCATCATTATAAAAGAGCCGGATCCGGTGCTCTACGCACGCGGATCCGGCTCATCTATTCCACGAGGCTTGCATGCTCGCTTCATTATGCCCAGATATGCACGGCTTAACCCGTGCGGGCGCTACTCCTCCTCGAGGGCAGCGATGACCTCGTCGGTCATGTCCATGGTGCTGTAAACATCCTGGACGTCGTCGAGCTCCTCAAGACGGTCGATGAGGCGCTGAACCTTCTTGGCGTCGGCGCCGGAGACCTCGGTCGGGGTGGTCGGGACCATGGTGGTCTCGGAGCCCTTGACCTGGACGCCCTGCTCCTCGAGTGCCTTGGAGACAGCCATGACCTCGTTGGCAGTAGTCCAGACGATCCACTCCTCGCCGGCGTCCTCGTAGTCCTCGCCACCGGCCTCGGCGATGGCCATCATGAACTCATCCTCGTCACCGGCAGCACCGTTGGCGATCATGGTCTCCTTCTTGGCGTTCTCGTCCAGGATCTCCTTGGCGACGACGATCTGGCCCTTACGCTCAAACTGGAAGGCGACGGAGCCGGAGGTGCCCAGGTTGCCACCAGCGTGGGAGAAGGCGGAACGGACATCAGCGGCGGTACGGTTGCGGTTGTCGGTCAGGCAGTCGACGTAGACGGCGACACCGGCGGGACCGTAGCCCTCGTACACGATGTTCTCGTAGACGGCGGCGTCAGCACCCGAACCAAAAGCCTTGTCGATAGCGGACTTGATCTTGTCCTTAGGCATGGACTGAGCCTTGGCCTTGGCAACGGCAGCGGCGAGGCTGGCGTTGTTCTCGGGCAGCGGGTCACCGCCGAGACGGGCAGCAACGGTGATGTTGCGGCTGAGCTTGGAGAAGAGGGCGGAACGCTTGGCGTCCTGCGCGCCCTTACGATGCTTGGTTGTGGCCCACTTAGAGTGTCCGGACATACGTGTCTCCTATCGGTTTCGACCTAAAGCCCAGCGCAGATGCTCGGGCAATATAAACAAACGTCGTTATGATATACCTACTGGCCTGCGAGATAAACCCCAAAATGAAGGCGTCGTGATGATGTCCCCTTTGGTGCAAAGAAACCTGACCCTCAATGCACCAAGTTAGAACCAGAAGAAGTCGCTGCGGGTGACGGTGGCGCCGATGGCGAAGGGCATGCAGGCGATGACCGGATACAGGTAGCGCATGTAAGTCGAGCCGTTGCACGGGCCAATCAGGCACACAGCGAGCACGCCCAACAGCGGCACCCAGATCGCCAGCGCACGCCATGAATGACGACGCAGCAAGTAGACCACCACGGCGATCATGATCCACACATAGGTGGCCGAGCTCATGGTGAGCGAGATAAAGGGAACACGCTGCACCGCCACACGGTACAAATTGATCAGGTGGTCGCACCAGCGCACCACGTTGCTGTCAACCGGATGGAAGTCGAAGTACTTGAGGTTGTCGGGACGCGCCATGATCTCGGCACTACGCGCCGTGCTGTAGACCCAGGCATCGCGCGCGCTCGGATAAAAATAACCATAGTAGTTATTGATAAGCGCCGAAATATAGCACTCGGGATCCTTCTTAAACATCTGAGCCCATACCTCAAAATAGGCATCGATGTCCTCCTGCGAGGCGTACTCGTTAAAGCAATTTTTGACGGAGTCCGACTTATCCGGGTTGTAGCGGCGGCCCAGGTTCTCGTACTTGAGCACGCGATCGATCACGGCGCGCTCCTCGTCGGTCACCAAACCGTCGCAGGGTGCCTCCACGATAGTGCCGTCCTCCTTTACCGTGGGGTTGACGCCCGAGTTGAGGCCGTCGTGCTTTTGGACGAAACGAGCCGTCTGTTGGAACGGAATCGAGAGGATTTCGCGCTTGGAACCAGGCGTGATGTCGTGCGCCGGCATAAAGACCTTGGTGAAGTACATATTAGAGGCAAGGCAGAGTGCGAGCACCGCGAGGACGCCAACCCAGCGGAAGCGCGGCGTGGCGCATGAGACCGCGGTGCCCGTCTGCTTAGCCGCACGACGAGCGACATGTACATCCCATGCGCAAAACGCCGCCGCGATTACGCATGCCGCCAGGGGAAACACCAGGCCTCCATTGCGCAAAAACGTGGAACCCATGGCAGCCAGCGCAAGCAACAGCCAGTCGTGGCGCGCAAAGAGCACGGGGGCTTTCTCGCCCGCTCGCTCGACATTGGCATCACGACGGGGCAAGCCACATGCCACGAGCTTGACGGTCTGTATCAGCAGCACCAAAAACGCGTCGGCAAAGAGCACGTCTTTGGTGAGCAACGCCGCGTAGTTAGAGAACATCGGCATAAACGCAAAGAACAGCAGGATCGTACCGCGAACCGGCAGGCTCACGCCCAGTTTGCGCAGCGACGAAATGGAATAGGCCATGCAGGCAGCCGTGATGACAAACTGAGCGCAGGTATAGATGATGAGGCCCGCGTTAGCGCTGTTGAACAGCGAAAGCCCCAGCTGAACGCACGAGCCGATAATGGCCGTGTGCACCACGGGATGGTGCCCGTTGAGCAGCACGTTGGGGTTGAGCAGGCGCAGGTAGTCGCTCGTGCCATTGGGATAGTTGAACCACTGGCGAATCTGCGCACCCGTATCTCCCATAAAAAGGCCGGGCAGCGAAGCGATGAGCGTGGGCGCCCAGGCGATCATAAGCACCAGGAAGGGCCCGGCAAAGGGATGGACCGAGAGCACGGCGTGAGCCACACGCCATACGCGGCCAAAGTGCGCTTCGGAAAACGGAATGCGCCGAGAGCTCAGCCAATCCAGGCACTCAAAAGCCAGATAGAAGGCCACGATCGCTAGGAGCATCCAGCCCGCGCCGCCAATCCAGGCGCAGATGATGCGGGCCTTGTCGCCAAGAACAATCTCGGCCGAGTCGATAAGGTCGTAGCTGCGGCCGAACACCATGCAGATGGCGAAAAACAGCGACGGCAGAATAATCGATGGGCGCCAGGTGTCGCCACGGCCAAAGAACACGTAGCGAAACGGCAGCGTGAGCAGGCAGGCAAGCGCAAGCAGCATGACCGCGTCGGTATGGCCGGCAAACGAGAGGAGCACCTCGTAGCACACGTACAGCATGCCCGAGGCTTTGGGGTCAATCGCCAAGACTGCGTTGCTCGACACCGGGGCGGGATCGATGGAAAACGCCGTGGTCGCCAACAGCGCGAGCAGAAATGCGATGAGCGTCTGCTTGGCGGGGTAGCGCTTAAACCAGACGATGCGGGCAGCGTCGCGCGCAGCCGTTGTGGAGAGATCGGAATCCTTCACAGTCCGAAAGCCTTTCTAGAAACCTATCAAACTCAGCAAAACCACCACAAAGGTGCCTGTGTCCCCTTTGTGGTGGTTAGGCGTCGAGGTAGATGCGCTGGGGGCGATTGCGGCGACGAGCAAAGATGACGAGCGCCAGGCCCGCAATAACGAGCGGAAGGCTCAGCAGCTGACCCATCGTGATGACGCCGCCCAGCAGATAGCCCAGCTGGGCGTCGGGCACGCGCACGAACTCGACGAGGAAGCGGACGATGCCGTAACCCATCACGAACGCGCCCATAAACGTGCCCTGGGGCAGCAGCGGCTTTTTGCGGCTGAGCACCTGCAGGATGCAGAAGAGCACGATGCCCTCAAGAAATGCCTCGTAGAGCTGGGAGGGATGACGCGGCATATCGCCCGCAGTCCCGCCAAAGACCACGCCCCATGGCAGATCGGTCGGCTTGCCCCACAGCTCACCGTTGACAAAGTTGGCACAACGGCCCAGGCACAAGGCCAGCGGCGCGCCTATGACGGCAAGGTCTGCCAAAGTCCATGCGTCGAGCTTATACATGCGGCACACGATGATGCCGCCGATAATGCCGCCCACCAAGCCGCCATGGAAGCTCATGCCGCCCTCGTTGGTGGCAAAGATCTCGAGCGGGTGCGCCCAGTAGTAGCCAGCACCGTAAAAGACGACGTAGAACAGGCGCGCACCGATAATGAGGCCAAAGACCACGCCGACCACGACACTCGTCAGGTCATCAATCGTGATGTTAAAACCCCAGCGACGCTGCGTGCGGTACATGACAACCGCCGTGAGCAGGGCGCCGACCACATAGGCCAAGCCGTACCAGTAGATGGTGATGGGCCCCGCCGAAATCGCGACGGGATCAAGCATATGGTAGAAGTCGTTGAGCATGTCGACCCTCCTACTCCCTACATACAAATGCGGCCGCGGGCCTTGCGCTCGCAGCCGCATATTTGGGCGTAACGTCTATGCGGAGTATGCCGTCCGCAGCTTTCGCAGCTTAGAACGGCGCGTACTCGTCGTACAGGTCCTCGGCCTCGCCGGAGGCATTGACCTGCTCAACTCGGGTAACGCCGGGCACATGCTCCTTCAGGATGCGCTCAATACCCATGGACAGAGTCAGCGAGCTCATGGGGCAGCCGGCGCAAGCGCCCTGCAGCTCCAGTTTGACGACGCCCTCGTCGTCAACGCCCACATACTCCATATCGCCGCCATCGGCCTGCAGGTTGGGGCGAATCTCTTCAAGAACCTTCTTAAGCAGCTCTTCGTTAACAGCCACAGGGGCTCCTTTCTCACAATTACGCGGGCGCGCCCGCGGACAGAAGCTATGTTACTACAGCCGTGTACCCGCTCACGAGCCGTCCATGCGCGCAGACGCGACTTTCACGAGTAGTCAATTTGGGACGGGGCTCTTTTGGCTGCCTTTTGTTGCCAGCTGGCGTTGCCACGCGCTACTGCTGAGCCCGCCCCTCGGTGCCGATGTGAACATCGACGATAACCTGGCGGTAGCTGATGCCACAGGAGTCGAGGATGCGGCGGCTGATGCGTCCGTCATCGGTGTCGGCGTACTTGTTGTCCAGGTAGACGACCTCGCCCACGCCCACCTGCGCCAAAATCTTGGCGCAGTCGTGGCACGGGAACAGCGTGACGTAGACCGTGGAACCCTCGAGGTCCTTGAGCGAGCCACGGTAGTTGAGCACGGCGTTTGCCTCGGCATGGACCACGTAGTTGTGCTTGTCCTGCAGCGGGTCGTCGCTCGTACCCCACGGGAAAAAGTCGTCGTTGAGCGCCGAGGGCGTACCGTTGTAGCCCACCGAAAGGATGCGGTGGTTGGTGCTGGCGATGCACGCACCCACCTGCGTGTTGGGGTCCTTGCTGCGACGCTGCGCGGCGATGGCCACGCTCATAAAGAACTCGTCCCAGCTAATGACGTCCAGACGCTTGCCTGACGAAGTTTGATGAAGATCGTCCGACATGGCAGACACCTCCGTAATCGCAATAATTTGACCCATTGTAGCAGGTGAAAGGTGGAGACGTTTGTCCCACCGGCGCCCTCACTTTTACACGCGGCGGGGCTTTTGGTTGATGCGGTACAGCTCGGCGAGACCCCGCAGCGTCAGTGCGTCGTCTACCGTCAGGCTGTGGCCGACCAACGCCGCGAGCGCCTCGGCATCGTCGCCGGTGATGACAATGGGCACGCTGCCCTCCCCCGCCGCCTTGGTCGCGCGCATCTCGGCAAGCACCATGTCGAGCATGCCGTCGATACGGGCCACCTCGCCCAAGACCACGCCCGAGCGCATGGCCTCGCGCGTGTTGCGGCCGATTACATGCGTCGGTGCCGAGGGCTCGACCTGCGGCAGACGCGCCGCAGCGGCCGAAAGCGAGCGGGCGCCGAGCGCCAGACCCGGCGCAATGACGCCGCCCACAAAGGTACCGTGCGCGTCGATGACCTCGATATTGGTCGTCGTACCCAGGTCGATCACGATGCACGGAGAGCCGTAGACGGCGCGTGCCGCCACGGCATCGGCGATGCGGTCGGGGCCGATCTCGGCCGGATCGTCGTAGTGCACGGGCATGCCGGTCTTGAGGCCCGGCCCCACGGTGAGCACGCGCCCCGTACAAGTGCGGGAAAGCGCCGTCTTCCACGGGCGCTCGAGCGCCGGCACCACGCAGCTCAGCACGGCCGCCGTGGGCACGAGCGCGCCGGGCATGCCCGCATCAGCCGCCAGCGCGGCCATGACTTGAGCGAGACGCATACGCGCTTCGTCGGCCGTAATGCTCGACGGCGTCGTGATCTCGCACGTCGCAAGCGGGCATTCCTGTGCCGCGGCCGAATCCTCGGCAAACAGGCCAAAGCGAATGAACGTGTTGCCCACGTCGACCGTCAATATATATGTGCACCCATTAAGCATCGTCGGCGCTCCTTTCGTCTGCCCAGCAGTATATCCCGTAGGCAAGGCAGTCAATTTGGGATGATTATTCTGGGACGGGGATTAAAAAATCATTGTGTACCTAATGATTTTTTAATCCCCGTCCCAGAATAATCATCCTTCGGCGTCGCTCGGGGCAGCTAAAAAAGCCCCGTCCCAAATGAGCTGCCGTGCCGCTATACTGGTGCGCGGTCGTGCGCGAGCTCACGCGGCGGCCCTTGGTAACCCGACTTCCCGCGCCGTATCCGTAGCGGCGCTCCCGGGGGAAGCGGATATACGCAAAGGAGTTTTATATGAGCAATCCCTCGAACCGTGCTTCGATGCGCGGGCAACTCACGCTGCGTGGCGTCGTCATCGGCGTCCTTGGCTGCGTAATCATCACGGCAAGCTCGGCCTACACCGCCCTCAAGATGGGCGCACTCCCCTGGCCGATCGTCTTCGCTGCCGTCATCTCGCTGTTCTTCCTTAAGCTCATGGGCAACGCCAGCCTCAACGAGGCCAACGTCACCCACACCATCATGTCCGCAGGCGCCATGGTCGCCGGCGGCCTGGCGTTTACCATCCCGGGCGCCTGGATGCTGGGCTATGCCGACCAGATCAGCTGGCTCGACATGTTTATCGTGGCGCTCGCCGGCACCATCTTGGGCCTTCTGGCGACAGCGCTCATCCACCGTCACTTTATCGTGGACGCCGCGCTGGAGTTCCCCACCGGCAACGCCGCAGCTCAGACCCTGCGCGCCACCGAGGCCGGCGGCAAGACCGGCAAGCAGCTCTTTGGCTCCATGGCCATCGCAGGCATCTACAGCGTGCTTCGCGACGCTCTGGGCGTGGTGCCCAGCATGCTGTGCACGCTCAACATCCCCGGCGTGACCTTTGCCATCTATAACTCGCCCATGTTGCTGTCCATCGGCTTTTTGGTGGGCTTCGCCCCCGTCGCCTTCTGGTTTGCCGGCGCGCTGCTGGGCAACTTTGGCATCATCGTTGGCGGCACCGCTGCCGGCCTGTTCGATATTGTGACTGCGCAGGGCATCGTCAAGTCCCTGGGCATGGGTCTCATGATGGGCTTTGGCGTCGCCGTCGTCCTCAAGGACATCCTGCCACAGGTCGCCGGTATCGTCCGCGGTCTTGCCGCCGACAGCTCCACCGACACCGACGAGCAGTCGCTCATCTCGGGCTCCCTTAAGCTCGACGCCGGCATCATCGGCCTGGGCGCTGCCGCCATCGCTGTGATCGTCGCCATCGCGCTCGACCTTGGTCCCGTCCCGGCCGTCATCGTGACGCTGTTCACCTTTGTCACCACCATCATGAGCGCTCAGAGCTGCGGTCAGACGGGTATCGACCCCATGGAGATCTTTGGCCTCATCGTCATGCTCATCGTGGCAGCTTTCGCGCAGCTCACGCAGGTCAAGCTGTTCTTTATCGCCGGCATCGTGGCCGTGGCGTGCGGCCTTGCGGGCGACGTCATGAACGACTTTAAGGCCGGAACCGTGCTGGGCACCAACCCGCGCGCACAGTGGGTCGGCCAGGCCATCGGCGGCATCGTGGGCGCCCTGGTCGCCGCCGCCGTCATGGTCGCGCTCGTCACCGCCTATGGTCCGGACGCCTTCGGCCCCGACAAGAGCTTTGTGGCCGCGCAGGCAAGCGTGGTCGCCACCATGGTCTCGGGCATCCCGAGCGTGCCGTGGTTCGCAGGTGGCTTTATCGCCGGCATCATCATGTACTGGCTCGGCATTCCGGCCATGATGATCGGTCTGGGCGTGTACCTGCCGTTCTACATGTCACTCACGGCCTTCTTGGGCTCCTGCGCCAAGCTCGCCTACGACAAGTGGGCCGCACACCGCGACGCCGAGGCAGGCCTTTCGGACGAGGAGAAGGCTGCCAAGGATGCCGCCTTCCAGGAGCAGGGCCTGGTCGTTGCCAGCGGCCTGCTGGGCGGCGAGTCCATCGTCGGCGTTATCCTGGCGTTTGTCTCCGTGGGCCTGAGCCTGCTGGGATAAGCTGAGCAGCTGCTCGACAGCAACCATATTGCCTACGGCTTGCCCGGTCGGTAGCTTTCGCGGCTACCGACCGGGCTTTTTGATATCGAAACAAAGAAAGGCCGGCGCGCTGCGTTTGACAGCGCGCCGGCCTTATCGTTTGGCTATCGAGACGGTCCCGCTATGAATTGGAGTTCGCTGCAGAGCCGACGCCCGAATCGCTACATCTGCTTGCGGCGACGATCGCCCAGCGTCACACCCGCAGCCACGAGGGTGATACCGCCGATGACGAAGACCTCGCCCGCAAGCGCGGAGTCATCACCGGTCTGGGCGAGCGCGGCCGACGTTGCCTTCTTCTTGGCGACAGGAGCCTTTGCAGCAGCCTGCGCAACCTGAGCCTTGGCCTGCGGCTCAGCCTTGGGATGATACTTGTCGTACTCGGCCTGCGCGGCAGCCAGGGTATCCTTGGCATCTCCGAGCTCGGCAAGCGCGGCGGCATAGACGTCGTTGGCATCGGACAGCTTGGCATCGGCATCGCTCAGGGCAGCCTTGAGGCCAGCGGCGGCATCGACGGCGGCCTTATAGCGAGCGTAGGCAGCGTTAAGCTTGACCAGCTTCTCGTTGCCCGTCGTGCCCGCGGCAAGGGATGCCTTGTGGTCGACAGCCTCAAGATCGGCCTTGAGCGCCTCGGCGCTGGCAAGCTCGGCCTTGGCCTTGACGATCTCGAGGTTCGCATCGACAACGGCCTCGTTGGCGGCCTCGAGCTGCTTCTGGGCATCGGCGACACCGGCGACGGCAGCGTCATAGGCGGCCTTGGCGTCGTCGACCGCCTTCTGGGCGCCGGCAAAGCGCTCGAAGGCCTTGTTTGCGCGGGTCAGCTCACCCTCGGCAGCCTTGGCCTCGGCCTGCGCGTCGGACACAGCCTGCATCTTGGCGGCAACTGCCTGCTTGGCGTCCGAAAGAGCGGTCGCGGCCTGGGCATCTGCTGCCTGAGCCTTGTCAACGCCAGCCTGGGCAGTGTCGTCGGCCTTCTTGGCATCGTTAAGCGTGCCCTGTTTGTTCGCAAGATCCGTCTTGGCGGCATCGCACTTGGCGGCAAGGTCCTTGACCGAAGCGGTAGCGTTGTCATACGCCTCGTTGGCCTGATCGGACTTTACCTTGGCGGCGTCGCGGGCGCTGCGAGCCTTCGCCTTGTGAGCAGCGGCCTCGGATGCCTTCGTCTGGCAATCGACAAGCGTGGCATTTGCCTTATCAAGAGCCGCCTGGGCAGTTGCCGCCTCGCCCTTAGCGGCATCAAGCTTGGCCTGGGGTGTCTTGACGTCGATGATCTTAAGCTCGGCTTCGGCAGCGTCATAGGCGGACTTGGCGGCAGCAGTAGCGGACTGAGCCTTCTCGTACTCGCCCTTGGCGGTGTTCATGTTCACATCGGCTGCGGTGAAAGCGTCCTGGGCGGCATCCTGCCCGTTTACAGCTGCGAAGTAAGCTTCCCTTGTAGTTCCAAAGTTCTTCTGCGCCTCGGCAAGCTTGCCCTGGAGCTCCTTGAGCTGCGCCTTCTGCGCCTGCGTGCCGCCCGCATTGTAGGCGGAATCGATGTAGTCGTTGAGGAGCTTCTTGAACTCGGAGACAGTGAAATCAGCCTGCGTGTCATCATCGCTGTAATCGAAGATGGTTACCTCGGAATCGGTATTCTTGCCGCTACCGGTCGCGATGCCGATGGCTCTCGTAGAGGCATCGATAATGTTGAGATAGTGCCCGCACTCGTGGTAGATGCTGTTGTAGTTCTGATAGATGTAATAGGACTCATATCGATATTTGCCGAGTTTGTCGCCATACTGCTCTACATACTTGTCGAAAATCTTCTTTTCCTGAGTATAGAGGCCGGTATAGGGCCAGCCGAGGGTATCCTCGGTCTCGCCGCCGGTATATGCGCCGCCTCCGCCAGCAAGGTTTTCACCGTTGTCGAAGTAGCAGTTCGAGTGTCCCCAGATGTTCGATGAATATGATGTATTAAGGGCGGCTGCCGCAGTCATACGGAGGCTGACGCTGAGCGCCGACTGACCGTTCGCCTTGCGGAGGTTGTTCTGGGTGTCGAGATATGTCAGAGCGTTGCGCATCTGCTCCAAGGAAAGCGGATTGGTATCGCGAGACATGTTCTGATCGACGTAATTGTCATACCACTCGGCTTTATCGTCTGCGCCGGTCAGCATTGATACAGCGTCCTGGGCGTTCTTTTTCTGCGTAGCTGTGAACTGGCTGCCGCCGATGATATAGTTCATGAAGCCGAACATACCCTGACTGATGACATTCTGGTCTACGGTCATGTTCGACTTGAGGTCAGCAATCTGCTGCTCAAGAGCCTCAACCTGGACATTAGCAGCGTCATAAGCCTTTTCCGCGGCGTTCGAAGCAGCGCAGGCTGCCTCCCACTCGCTGCGCTTCTGCTTGCGAACTTCGACAAGCTTATCGTACGCGGTCTTCTTGTCGGCCTCGGTCTGCTGGGCCTGCTCGTATGCCGTCTTCGCGGCGTCACGCTTACTGGCCGCGTCCTTGTACTCCTTGTTTGCCGCATCGTATGCAGACTGGGCAGATGCCACAGCAGCGTTGGCGGCGTTGGCCTTCTCCTGCGCGGCAACGACGGCAGCCTGGGCGGCCTGCAGATTTGTCTGTGCGGTGGCGTCGGCATCCGTCGCGGCATTGAGCTCCGCCTGCGCGGTCTTGAGCTCACCAGCAGCAGCGATCTTGGCGGCCTCAAGCGCACTCAGGTCGACACCCGTACCCGAGACGGCAGCATCGAGCGCGGCCTGCGCCTGGTTGAACTTCTGCTGGGCGTTATCGCGCGCGGTGGTTGCGGCTGCGAGCGCAGCGGCAGTCTCCTGCTTCTTGGCCTGGGCAGTCGTCAGAGCGGCCTCAGTGTCCTTCTTTTCCTGCTGGGCGCTAGCCTCGGCAGCCTTGGCCTGGTCCAGATTGGCCTGTGCAGTAGCAACGGCCTTATTGGCGTCATCGAGCTTTGCCTGCGCGTCCTCGACGGCCTTCTTGGCGGCCTCGTACTCGTCCATACCCATGGCCTCGAGCTTGGCCTGGGCATCGTCGAGGGCCTTCTTGGCCTCATCCTGCTTTGCCTTGGCGTCCTTGAGCGCCTGGGTCTTATCCTCGACACTCTTGTTGGCTTGATCGAGCTGATCGTTCAGGTCGCCCAGCTTCTTCTGCTGCTGCTCGGTCTTTTCGACGGCGGCTTTGAGCTCGTCAATCTTCTCCTGGAGCGCGGCGACTTCTGCTGCGTTCTGCTCGATTTCGTTGTCGCTCACAGCCTGCGAGGCCTGATTCTTTTGCTGCTGGGCCTGCTTTTGAGACTGACCCGCGGCGTCGGCCTTCTTCTGGGCGGCATCGTAGGCGGCCTGAGCGTCCTTGAGCTGCTTTGCCGACTCCTCGGCCAGCTGGGCAGCCGTCTTTACGACCGCTTGGTTACCGGCGGCAACGGTGTTCTCTACAGAACTACCCCCCCCTGAACAGAATCGCCGTTATCGGTTGACGGTGCGGCGATTGCCGCCAGCGGCGACATAAGCGGCTGAGCGATGAGGCCCGCCGTCAAAACGGTTGCGACGGCGCGGTTGGCAACGCCCTTGACGTTGACGGCCTTGGCCCGAGGCTCAAAGTGCTGTGGACTGTAGTTTGCCATGGCTTTCTCCCTTTGACACGGATGTATCCATACGTATCAAACGGTAGCTGTCGATTTTTGAATTCTGTTGCGCAACATTGGCGACCAGCGTATTTTTTGAAATTCATGCTCCCGTGCTTCACAATTTCGTCACATTTGAAGGAGCTGGTGCATCATATTTTCGCGTGATGGAATTGAGCCTGTGATTTGCATTTGCTCCCGCGTCATCCGCCCTATCGGATTCCGCATCCAACAGACACCCCGCCCGCCACGGTGTAGAGTTAGGACAACGGGCGCGTTGCACGGACCGCGCTGGAACGAGGTGAACATGGAACTCGATAGACAACAGCTCAAGCGACTGCGTGAACGCCATCACCGGCGCCATGGCATCCGCCCTGCCCATAGTGAGGCTGCCGAACAGGCTGGTCGCTTTTTAAAGCGCGCGTTCAACATTCGCGAGGGACGCGCGCCCTATCACGTGATCCGCAAGCGTTTTGTAAACGGGGCACGCCTGACCGGCTCTCACCTGTGCATCCTCATCATCGCCATGCTCATCGCAAGCATCGGCCTCGATATCGACTCGGACATCGCCATCGTGGGCGCCATGCTCATCTGCCCGCTCATGGGCTCGGTTCTTGCCATGGCATACGGCATTGCCACGCTCGACCGCGAGATCACCGTCGAGGCCATTGCCAGCCTGGCTCTACAGATGGCCTTTTGCCTGGTCACGTCCACGCTGTATTTTAAGCTCTCGCCCCTTGGCACCACCACGGCCGCCATCATCGACAATTCGACACCGACTGTGTGGGACCTTGCCGTCGCGCTCGCGGGCGGCTTTGCGGGCGGCCTAGGCAACTCGCGCGATCAGGAGCCTTCGACGCTCATTGCCGGCGTAGCGGTGGCGACCGCGCTCATGCCGCCACTGTGCGCGGCGGGCTACGGCATCGCCATCGCAAGCGGGTCACTGTTTCTCTCGGCGCTTTACGAGTTTGGCATCAGCGTGGTCTTTATCGCGCTGGCGGCCGAAGCCGTATTGCTTCTTTTACGTGTGCCGCTCAAGCGCGACCTCAACGGCGACGGCATTGTGACCGCCGAGGAAAATGCCGAGGTCGACGAGCTGTCACGCAAGGTGCGCCGCCGCATTATTGTGGGCACGGTGATCTTTGCCATCCCCTGCATCGTTATGACCGCGGGGTCTATTGGCTCGGCGCAGGCCGGCGTGCAGGACGGCTACGGCGTCACCGAGACCACGCGCGAGCTTGCCGCGGTGCTGCCAGGCTTTAAGGATTACACCGTCGCCGTCGAGACCTCGGCTGCCGAGGGCGAGGAAGAGGGCATCGTCGAGCGCGAGGTTGTCGCCCATGTGACGACAGGCGAGGCGCTTGGGGCGCACGACCGCCGTGTCGCCCGCAAACTCATCGACCTCAATGTGCCCGAGCTCGATCGCGTGGAATTTGACGTGAAGTGATGCAGAGCGCGGGATGAATGCTCGCATGGACGCAAGTTACGACGAGGCGCAGACGCGATACGGACACGAGCAAATAGCGGGGTGCAGTTCACACCCGCGCCCCGCTCGCTTTTTTATTGCCGTGAATCAACTGTCCGAATCGACCTCGCCAGACTCCACCGTAAACGCCGGATCGGTGCTCACAAGATAAAATCGGGTCACTTTGCTATCTCTAAATAGATAGAGCTGGCCCTGCTCGCGTCGGCGCGATATATACGCAACGTGAACCGTGCCGAGTTCTTCGCCGTTTTCCTTCTTTAATATCAGGATGTTGGGGTCATCCGTACGCTTAAACTGCCCGTCAACGCAGCTGCCGTCTTTGTCGACCAGTTGCCACCGATGGTTATCCTCTTCAAGAAAGGCCAGGGTTTCCAGACTCGTCTTGTCATCCCGATAGTAACCGTCAATGGCAAACCCTTCGGAAGCGCATTCCTGCATATAGGACGTTTCTCGACTTATAGCAAACAGCCCTGTAGCGCCCAGGAGCACAGCCAGGCAGACCACTGCAAGGGTTATCGAAATAGTACGGCGACCCATGTTAGCCCAACCGATAGTTGTTTAACGGAGCGCGAAACATACCTGAAACCTCCGATGTCAGGGGGAACGTCGCCAGCAGGCTGGCGACAACTATATGTTTCTGACATCAAACCATATGGCTGCTACTCGCGGAGGGGGCATCGGCGAACGGCGTGTTTTCATACTCCATTGGTCAAACCTAAGCGCAGCGCTACAGCTCGTACTTGTACACGCGGTAGATGTACTTCTCGGCTTCCATTTCGTAGGCGGCGATGGGCAGTCCATAGCGATCGTACTCGGCAAAGGTCTTGGCCATGCCCGATGCCACGAGCATGCTATTCGAATCGCCGACGCGCTGCGCACTGCTGACGTAGCCCGAGAACGGCACCGCGATCTGGTCCACAAGCTCGTAGGTGCGTGCGGTCTCGTCTACCGTAAAGATGCGCCCAAACGAATGCGAGCCGCGGCTGTAGTCGGACCACCGCGGCGCCCAGCTGGCCCCAGTCGAACTTGGGGTAGCTCTCGGCCGCACCAAAGTTGTTGTCGTATAGCAGCACCTGGTAGCGACCAGTCGCTGCCGTGTCAGAACTCGGCAGATACGTCACGCTGTGCTGGCCTGCATTGAGCGAGAAATCGCCCTGGGCCTGCAATAACTTGTCTTCAAAGCCCGAGCCAGCCCATTGCCACTCCTTTCTATTTCTGGGTCCATCTTCTCACTGCTGGCGGCCGAAAATGATCCGTTTTCCTCCGACCCCGAGGGATCGTTCTTAGTACTTGAAGAAGCCCTCGCCCGAGCTTTCGCCCAGCTTGCCTTCGTCGAGCATTTTCTTGAGGACGGAGGCCATGGCCTTAAAGTTGTAGGGCATCATCATCTTCTTGAGCAGCGGGCTCACCAGGCCCGGCACCTTCTGATACTGCATGACGATGTTGTAGGCCGTCTGGATACCCACCGTGTCGAATACGCGGAACGGGCCCTTGGGAGCGCCGGTGCCACGCGTCCACGCGAGGTCGATGCTCTTGGGATCGCTCACGCCCGAGACGTACAGATCAAGGCCCGAAAGCAGCCACGGTACCAACATGGAGTTGAGCAGATAACCGTTCTTTTCCTTGTTGACGGGCAACGCCAGCATACGGATGTCGTTGGCAAAGTCGACGAGTTCATCGAAGTAGCGCTTGTCGGTCTGGTCCTGTGCCATGACCTCGGTCATGTTGTTCTTCCAGATAGAGTTGGCAAAGTGCAGCGACAGGTACTTCTCGGGGCGGCCAGTGTACTTGGCAAAGGTACTCGGCAGTAACGTGGAGGAGTTGGTCACGACGACGGTCTTTTGCGGAAGGACCGGGGCGAGCTTCTTGTAGAAGTCAATCTTTGCCTGGGTATCCTCAGCCATAGACTCGATGACCAAATCGGCGTCGGCCACTGCCTTGGCAAGATTGAGCTCCAGCTTGAGTGTGGAGTAGGCGCGCTCAACGGCGGCGAGTGCCGCCTCTTTGTCGAAGGGCTTGCCGCTATCGGCGATACCGGAGCACCACTCGCCCGTGCCGTCCGCCATACCCTCGATTGCCGCGATGTACTCCTCGCGCACATGATCGATCTTGGGCTGGGTGCGGCCGATGCCGCCCTCGCTGCGCAGCCAAATCGTTACATCAAAGCCGCAGTAGGCAGCCTGAAAGGCAATCTGGCTTCCCAGCACGCCGCCGCCGGCAACGCAAACGGTCTTGTAGCTCATAGGAACAGTCCTCTCTTACGTAATTCCATAGATGTGTATTTATTCAACCGTAAGAGGGCTGCACACTGGGGGTGGGTTCTATAAACGGACGGTAATTTGCGGCGAACGGCTACATCTGTTCATTATCTCAGGGTTCCGAGGGCGATTTTTTGTGCCACCGAGACGTCATTTGCGGAAGTATGCGGCAAATTCCGGAACCCTTGAGCACCCCCCGATTTTCCGCCAATAAAACCGCAGGTACAGGGCTTGGACATATTCGGTGTGCTCGGTCTATTCAGATTTTGCCGCATACTTCCGAAATCTGAGTTCGCAAAGGGTGATAGTCGGGGCGTTTACGCAACATATGTCCAAGCAAAAACGGGTGGTAGCCGATATGTCTACCACCCGTTTGCCTCATATCTAGCCCAAAGCAGGCCAGCTACTTCTTAATGCCGCGTCCCAGGCGCTCAGCGACCGACGCCACGGCGCTCTCATCGACCGAGCCGCAGCTCACGCAGCCATCGTGGGCACGCATCTGGCCGGTGACCTCGTCCATCGCGAGCGGCGCCACCTTCTCGAGCTTAAAGCCTTTACCGGCGCGCATGTTTTCCTTGGCCACGCTGATCATGAGCTTAATGCGGTTGAGCTGATTGACCTCGGACGCGCCGGGGTCGTAGTCCACCGCGACGATGTTGCTCTCGGGATGCTGGCGGCGCAGCTCCTTGATCACGGCCTTACCCACTACGTGGTTGGGCAGGCACGCGAAGGGCTGCGTGCAGATGATGTTGGGCGCACCGTGATCGATCAGGTCGAGCATCTCGGCCGTGAGCAACCAGCCCTCGCCCATGTTGTTGCACACCGAAAGCACCGTGCGGGCCTTGTCAGCCATGGTGCCGATGCGCTCGGGCGCCTCAAAGCGGCGGGACTTTTCGAGCATCTCCTCCACCGGCGTACGCATCCAGTCCACGAGCTTGATGAGCGCCTGCATACCAGCGCGCGTGGTAGCAGAGCTACCCAGCTCATCCTTCTGCAGCTCGGCGTTGCTCATGGAGTACAGGAAGAAGTCGAGCAGGCCCGGCACCACGGCCTCGCAGCCCTCGCGCTCGATCACATCGACCACGTGGTTGTTGGCTGTGGGGTGGAACTTGACCAAGATCTCACCGACCACGCCCACGCGCGGCTTGGTGCCCTCGCCCACGAGCGGCATGGTGTCGAACGCGCGGATGGCCTCACGCGCAAGCTTGGTGTAGTTGTGCCTGTTGAACTTGGGCGCCAGCTTGCGGGCGCGCGCCATGTACTCCTCGTAGAGCGCGTTGGCGGCGCCGGGCGTGGCCTCGTACGGGCGGCAACGATAGAGCATCTGCATCATCACGTCGCCAAAGAGCACCGCGTAGACCGCCTGCTTGAGCAGCGCCGGCGTAATCTTAAAGCCAGGGTTGTCCTCGCCGAGCGCCACGGCCGAAAGCGAGATCACCGGAATCTCGGGGTGGCCGCTCTCGCGCAGGGCCTTGCGGATGAGTGCGATGTAGTTGGTGGCACGGCAGCCGCCGCCGGTCTGGCTGATAACCACGGCCGTCTTGGACAGGTCGTATCGACCGCTCTCGATGGCCTCCATGATCTGGCCCGTCACCAGGATCGACGGATAGCAGATGTCGTTGTTCACGTAGCGCAGGCCGGCCTCGACGGCATCGTGGTCAGTCGAGGGCAGCAGCTCCAAGTTGTAGCCAGCACCGCGGAATACCTCTTTGACCAGGTCAAAGTGGATCGGCGCCATCTGCGGGCACAGGATGGTATAGCCCTCCTCGCGCATCTGCTCGGTAAAGGGAACCTTGGGCCACGCGGTCGATGCGCTCTCACGCTGCGCCTCAAACGTGTACTTGCGACTCGCGAACGCGGGGGCATCCGTGGAAGGCGCCACCGGCGCGGCGTCGCCCTGCTCGTAGGTCTCGCCCGCGGCCGTGGCCTCTGCCAGGCGCTCGGCCTCCTGGTCCTTAAGCGCGGCCATGAGCGAGCGGATGCGAATGCGCGCGGCGCCCAGGTTGGATACCTCGTCGATCTTGAGCACGGTGTAGATCTTGCCGCTGGCTTCCAGAATCTCCTGCACCTGGTCGGTGGTCAGAGCGTCCAGACCGCAGCCGAAAGAGTTGAGCTGGATCAGGTCCAGGTCGTTGCGCATCGTCACAAAACGGGCGACGGCGTACAGGCGGCTGTGGTACATCCACTGGTCGACGACGCGAATCGGACGCTCGGGCTTCACCAGGTGCGCAAGCGAATCCTCGGTAAAGACCGCAAAGCCAAAGCTCGAGATAAGCTCGGGCAGGGCGTGGTTGATCTCGGGGTCGTTGTGGTAAGGACGGCCGGCGAGTACGATGCCGTGGCCGCCGTGGTCCTCGACCCACTTAAGAGCCTCCTCGCCCATGGTCTGGATATCCTCGTGGAAGCGCGCATCGGCCTCGAAGGCGGCGTTGACGGCAGCATCGACCTCGGAGCGCGTGATCTTGGGACCGCGCACGCGGCCGCGACCGGCTTGCGCATCGGCCACACGGTCGACGGCGAGCACCTGATACAGGCGGCGCTTGAGCTCGGTCTTGTCGTGATAGGGCACAAACGGGTACAGGAACTCGATGTTCTGCTCACGGATCTCGTCGATGTTGAGTGCCAACGCCGTGGGGTAGCTCATGACGATGGGGCAGTTATAGCAGTTGCCGGCGGTCGGATCCTCCTTGCGCTCCCAGCGCACGCACGGCATCCAGATGAAGTCGACGTCACGGTCGATAAGGTTCATCACGTGGCCGTGGCTCATCTTGGCCGGATAGCACACGCTCTCGGACGGCATGGACTCGATGCCCGCCTGATAGGTCTTCTTGCTCGACTGGTCGGACAGCTGCACGCTAAAGCCCAGGCGCGTAAAGAACGCATGCCAGAAGGGGTAGTTCTCGTACATGTTGAGCGCGCGCGGGATGCCGACGGTGCCGCGCGGGGCCTCGTCGGGGCTCAGCACCTCGCGGTTAAAGAGCAGATCGTTTTTCTTTTTGAAGAGGTTGGGGGCCTCGGTCTTCTGCTTTTTGTGGCCGGCGCCCTTCTCGCAGCGGTTGCCGGTAATGAAGCGCCTGCCGCCGCCAAAGTCGTTGACGGTGAGCTGGCAGTTGTTGGAGCAACGACCGCAGCGGACATGCTTTTGCGTCACGGTAAGGTGCGCGATGTCCTCGGCCGAAAGGATGGTCGAGGTGCCGTCGGCGCCGGCGCGATCGCGGGCGAGCAGGGCCGCACCGTAGGCGCCCATGCAGCCGGCGATGTCGGGACGCACGGCATGAACGCCGGTGAGCTGCTCAAACGCACGCAGCGTGGCATCGGACATAAAGGTGCCGCCTTGGACGATCACCTGGCTGCCGATCTCCTTGGGGTCGCGCAGCTTAATAACCTTGAACAGGGCATTCTTGATGACGGAATAGGACAGGCCGGCCGCGATGTCGCCCACCGTGGCACCTTCCTTTTGCGCCTGCTTGACGCGCGAGTTCATAAAGACCGTGCAGCGGCTACCCAGGTCGACGGGGGCCTTGGCATGGATGGCGGCGTCGGCGAACGCGCGCACGTCCATGTTCATAGAGACGGCAAAGCTCTCGATAAAGCTGCCGCAGCCCGACGAGCAGGCCTCGTTGAGCATGATGTGCTCGATAACGCCGTCCTTGACGCGCAGGCACTTCATGTCCTGGCCGCCGATGTCCAGGATAAACTCGACACCGGGCAGGAATGCCTTGGCGCCGCGCAGGTGCGCGACGGTCTCGATCTCGCCGGAATCGGCCTTGAGGGCCTCGATGAGCAGCGCCTCGCCGTAACCCGTGGTGGTCACGTGGCCGATGGTGCAGCCGGCGGGGATGTGGTTGTAGAAATCGGCCATGATGACCTTGGCCGTGCCCAGGATGTCGCCGTTGTTGTTGCCGTACCAGGTGTGCAGCAGCTGGCCGTCCTCGCCCACGAGCGCGGCCTTCATGGTGGTGGAACCGGCGTCGATGCCGATGAACACGCGGCCGGTGTAGCCGTCGAGCTTGCCCTTGGGGACGACCTCGGTGTCGTGGCGGGTTTTGAACTCGGCGAAGTCCTCGTCGGTGGCAAAGAGCGGGTCCAGACGCTCGACCTCGGCACCCTGCGTGTCACCCAGGGCATCGATGGCCTCGATGAGCTGCGGGAACGTGCTGAGCTTGTTGGACTCATGCGCCATGGCGGCGCCGCTCGCCACAAACAGGTGGGCGTTTTGGGGCACAATGCGGTGCTCCTCGTCCAGGTTGAGCGTGAGGTAGAAGCGGTGGCGCAGCTCGGAGAGATACTGCAGCGGGCCGCCCAGGAAGGCGACGTTGCCGCGGATGGGACGGCCGCACGCCAGGCCCGAGATGGTCTGGGTCACGACAGCCTGGAAGATGGAGGCGGCGACGTCCTCGGGACGGGCGCCTTCGTTGAGCAGCGGCTGCACATCGGTCTTGGCAAAGACGCCGCAGCGACTGGCGATGGGATAGATGGTGGTGGCGTTAGCCGCGAGCTCGTTGAGGCCGCTCGCGTCGGTGTGCAGCAGGGTTGCCATCTGATCGATGAAGGCGCCCGTACCGCCGGCGCAGGTGCCGTTCATGCGCTGCTCGATGCCGTTGTCGAAGTAGATGATCTTGGCGTCCTCGCCGCCCAACTCGATGGCGACATCGGTGGCCGGGATGAGGGTCTCGACGGCGCGCTTGCTGGCGATGACCTCCTGGACAAACTCTAGGTCGAGCCACTGGGACAGCAGCAGGCCGCCCGAACCGGTGATGGCACAGGTCATCTGGGCCGTCGGCAGCACGGTCGCAGCGCCCTCGAACAGGTCGCGGGCGCAGGCGCGAACGTCGGTGTGGTGGCGCTGGTACTTGGCGTAAACAATCTGGTTGTCGTCGTTGAGCACGGCGAGCTTAACGGTGGTGGAGCCCACGTCGATGCCCAGGTGCAGATTGCCACGAGCGTTCTCGGGGTTGAAGATCGCGCCTTCGGGGGCCTGGGCGGCAGTGGCGGCTACGGGCTCAGCGGCGGTGGCGGGCTCGGCGACGACGGACGTCTCCCCTGCCACGTTCTTGGCATCGGCAACTGCCTCAGCAACTTTCTCGGCAGCCGCGGTCGCGGCCTTCTGCGCGGCGTCCACCACGGCGGGCGCGGCCTCGCGTGCGGCAGCGACCATGCGGTCCTTGATGCCCTCGACGAGTTTGCTCATCTGTCTCTCCTCTTAGTTGTTGGACTCGACGGTTGCGACGGTGTCGGCCGCATCCTCGAGCTGCAGGTTCAATAGCTTCATGCCGTATTCCGGCACGTTGATATCGATGGGTTGGCCATACAGGTCGCCGGGGCGCACAAAGGCGATGACCGTCATAATGCGCGCCATGGTCTCGGGCGATTCGGTGAGCCCACGCTCAAACCAGCGCTGAATCATGCCGACCTCGGCACTCACGACGTAGGTGACGTAGTAGTCAAAAAACGTACCCAGCGCCAGGCCCAAAATGCCCGTCTGTGCACGCGGCACCACAGCCTCACGCGCGGTGTCGATAATCTTTTTAATAAAGGCAGGGTCGCCGCCCGGGCCCAGCAGGGCCCCGATAAGGTCACGATTAGCCGCAAGATAGCGAAGCAGCTCAACCGAACCGGGTGCCGGCTCGAGCTCGTCGATGTTGCGGTAAAGATCGGGTAATTGAGCTGCGGTGATAAGCTCCACCCGCTCACGAATCTCGGCAAGCAGGCCGTCCTCGATCTGGCTGATAAAGTCGGGGATATCGCGGTAGTGCGAATAGAACGTGCGGCGCGTAAGGCCGGCACGCTCGGTGAGCGACGCGACGTTAATGCGCGAAAGGTCGCCGCTTTCGGCAAGCTCGCTGGCAAGTGCCTGGCGAAGGGCACGCTGCGAGCGAAGAGACCGGCGATCGCATTTCTCGAGCTGGGACAAGCGTCCTCCTTGTTACTCAGCCTGTGCGCTATTGCACAGTGCGAGTATTATTGCACACCGTGTGCATCAACACGTAAAGGCAATATTTTGGATGTGACAGGGACTGCCCCCTTGTCACATTCCATTCTCTCCTGGTCCCGTTAATGGGACCGACGGCCTCCACACCTGTTGCATCATGCCGGTAACAATCGACAAGGAGGCCGACATGAACAATCAGGCAAGCGATGGCATCACCGATGCCGGCAAAGACCTCGTCCTCAGCTGCATCAAAAGCCAAGAGCTGCGAGACCACATGCGCAAATACTTATACTGGCCGGCGCTAATCATCGCCGGCTCTCTTAAGACACTTGATGAAAAGCGCACCATGCTCGAGCAACTCCGCAAGGAGGTTTCGCCGGAGCTGTTCGAAGATATCGACTCCCATCTCGCCCAGCTCAACAGCGCGCTCGATATGCTCCACAACATCGAGCGCGACCGCGGAATCCTCCTACTGCACGTCATGGTCTACAACGAGGAGGAGCGCGACGCCGACGCCCTCGACGGTCCCTTCCCCACCGCATCCTGGGAAGCCGCGCAATCGCTCATGAAGCGCCACATCGAAGAGTATCCTGACGACGACTGGTCCGAATCGTACTGGAAGATCAATCTCTACACCTCGGAAGACCTACACGAGCACCAAACGGCGCAGCCCTCTCTGTCGTTTGCGGCCACCAAGGACGGCGAGCTCATATTCCTCCGCGATCTGCGCAATCACCGCACTCGCAAATCGCATGTCGAAAGCGTCTGGCGAAACGAAAGCAGGAGGTTCTGCGACAGCAACGAACCCATCTATACGCCGTGGGTACCGGGCGACATCCTCAAAATCGACGGTCGCCCCTTCGACCACGGGCCTCGCTTTGCCATTGTGCTCGAAAACGGCTACGAGCACACGCTCCGGGGACAGATCTGGTGCGCAGGGCCTAGCAAAGATCACGGCGTTAAGGAGGGTTCGCTTTCATCCGGCACCTACAGCGACAGTCTCTTGGACCCCTTCATCCCCTCTGCCCTCTACACCGCCGAGCGCTATACCGGCGACTTGCCGGACGGCTGCGCCTTTATGCTCGAGCTTTCGCAGAAGCTGCACGACAACCCCGACTACGGCAAACAATGGTCCGAGGGTTCCGTCGGACATGACTGCCTTCAGCCGTATCGCAAGCCCGCCAACCAAAGCGAGCTGGATATTCATCCGGACATCTTCGAGTTTTTGGACTCGCGCAGCATTAAGGAGCATCTTCAACGAATCAACTACGAGCTCACCACGCCCGTAGCGGCTTTCATCGTCAATTGCTCGCATAAAGCGACGCTACAGCAAAAGCTCGAAGGCTGGCAAAAGATCATCGACAATATGCCCAATTGCACCATGAGCCGCAGAAATGACACGGTCAACATCCCGGACTTCCATGCCTTTCTGCGCAATGTCATTAAGCAGGAGCACAGAAAGCTCGCGCACTTTAAATTGACGGACGGTCTGAGCCTGTACTTCTTTGAGGACTACTCATGGGACCGGCGCGGGCAGGGCGGCTGTCTTTACGGCCCGTACAGCAGTTATCAAAAGTGCTTCGATGCAATCTGGAAAGAGCTCGATGATGACGATCCCAAAGCCATCAGGATCACTCGTCGTCCCATCGACCCAGACGAAGACCACTATGCCGACGACATGGTCTTACTCAATGCGAACGGCGAAGTAATGTCTTGCGATTACCGCAACAAAAGCGAGTGGGACGAGGCGGGCACCGCCAGCGATTTCGAGGACATGTGGTTTGATATCCCGACGCCTTTCCATGCCGGAGACATCGTCTGCAACCTCCAACGCCCCGACGAGCCGATGGTGCTGTTTGACCTGCAAACGTGGGGATCCGAACGAGTCTACAAAGAGCTGGCCTCCTCCGTCTACAAAGAGCGCCTCGTTCAAAAAGCCGACAAGCTATTGCGCTGGTACCGATATGACGGCGACACCAGCGACATGTACGCCTACGGATGTCAGGTCTCTTCCGCCCTGCACTTCCCCTTCTACATTGGGGAGCCTGAGGGTTTTCTTTTGGATATCGACTATTACCGCGCGCCGCTCAAGTCGGAGGAGCGAATTCTCTATGGCGTCAGGGCGTATGTCAAAGGCGACCTGGCGGTTGACTCGCTCACCGCGATGGCCAGCGCATGCGAGCTACAAGCACTGGCGGAGAAAAAGGCGCATGGCTTCGAGGACGCAGACAGTTGGCTCAAGGACCGCTACCCAGAGCTGTTCGATACGACGGCCGATCCCTTCTTAGAGGGAGACGGCGGTTGCGCCAGTTACGCTTAGTTTTTGAAACGCCACTACCGATTGTCCAAAATGTCGTTCGTGGGTAGAATAGTGTCGACGGCAGCCCAAGTTCTGGAAAGCTGGGCAGCGCCGTTGCTTGGATTAAGGGGTCAACGCCTTAGGGGCGGCGACCCCTTTAATATGAGAAAGCCATTGTCAATAGGCGTGTTTGTTCGAGCCCGGTTTTAAACCGGGCTTTTTCGTTTCCCGTCGGGAGGGACCGCGCACGCTGCACGTTTAGTCGACGCTTGCCTGGCAAGCTAATATCCGCGGGCTCTTGCGGGCGCGCTGCCGGCGGTCAGCCCGGTATGTCCGCACACCCCACCGCATTTCGATTCTCCGTCCGGCGCGCTCGTCCGAAACCAGTCTTGTTCACGGGCGCGGCCCTTGGGCTGCCCAAAAAGGGCTCGTGAACGCGCGCCGGCGATGCGTCGAGGCGCGGGCCCTCCCGGCGGGAGGCTTGTTGTCCGACGGGGTCAGCTGAGGGTCCCCTCCGCCCGGCGCCCGATCTCCCAGACCCAGCAGGCGAGCTCGCGCGCGACGGCGGCGTTTGCCTTGCACGAGCTCTTGCCCGCCGCCGCCA
>CAJMRD010000015.1 GCA_905215725.1 uncultured bacterium
TTTTGGCTCCCGCCGCGCCGGCGCAAGACGTTGCGGACGAGTCTGACGACGATTACGTTGAACAGCCGAGGCGCGTGTCTTACGAGAGCGATACTGATTTCTCGGCCGAGATTCCCGCGGCAACGCCCCATGCCGATATTGCATCCGCGTTCTCTTCGATTGGCGCCAGCGCTTCCAACTTCTTTAAGGGTGCGCTTGCAAAGGGCAAGAAATTTGTCGACGATTTCGAGGAGAAGCGCGCTGCCGCACGCGAGGCTGCCGAGCAGGAGGCTATCGCTCAGCAGCAGGCAGCCGAGGCGGCACGTGAGCTCGCGGCGCAAGAGTTCGAGCAGAACGAGGCTATGCAGTCCGCGCCCGTCGACGCCGCCGAAGCTACAACGTCCTTTGAGTCCCAGCAACCGACGTCCGCGGATGTTGTTGAGGCAACAACGTCTTTCGAGGCTCAGCAGCACGTCGATAGCACCATGTCGTTTGATGCCGCGAAGTTCGATTCCACGATAACGTTTGAAAAGCAGGGCACCGCGATTGCTGAGCCCCTTCCTATTTCCGATGAACAGGGCGACGCGGTGGACGATGACGAGCCCATTGATGCTGCCGAAATTCAGGATGCTGCCGAGGACGAGTCCGTCGAGGCCAACTCTGACGAAGAGCAATACGCGGCAGCCGATCAGGGTGATTCGACCGAGGTCGAGCAGGAGGAAGTGCCTGCGGTTTCCGAGACTCCCGAGACGGATGAGTCGAGGCCTTATTCCACGCAGATTTTCACCATGCCGACCCCGAGTGGTTCCGGTGCCACGGTTGCCAATGTCGCTCCCACCCAGGACGAAACGGTCGATTCCCTTATGGCCCAGATTTCCTCCCAGGCATCGCCGCGTCCGCAGATGAATGTTCCCGATCCGGCGTCGGCACCGTCGCCTGCACCTTCCTCGTCTCCGCTGGCTTCAGTCCCCGATCCGTCGCTGCCGTCTATGAAGCAGGCAAACGTTGCGTCTCGCACGTCGCTGTTCGACCTTCCCGATCCCTCTGCCCAAGTCAACGACCCCTTTGCTACCGCCCAAGGTCCCGAACCCACATCGGCACCCGTTGCGCCTCCTATGCCCGTTGCGTCGGGCGCGCAGCCGATCGAGACCATTTCGGCTCCCGCCCCGGCGGCACCCAAGTCTCGTAAGCGCGGCCTGGGTGGCCTGTTCGGTCGTAAAAAGAAAAACGAGCAGGACAGCATGAGTGACTGGCTGGGCGTCGAAGACGATTACGATGCCAAGAAATCCGGTCGCGGTATCGGTTCGTGGGATAACTTCGAGGACGATAACGATGGCTGGAAGGGCGGCGCTACGTCTTCCGATGGCGCTTCTTCCGAAGATATGCTCTCGGCTGTCGCCTCTATGGGCGATGATGAGCTGCTCGGTCACGATATCTGGTTTGTGGCAACGGGTGCCTCGGATTGTGATGGCGCCGGCATGAAGGCCTTCTTGGCTTCGCATCGCGATAAGCTCCGCGGCGTATTCTTTATCAATCTTGAATCCGTCGGCGCCGGTAGGCTTTCGGTTGTGACGGTCGAGGGCGAACAACAACTGCTCAAGGGCGATCGCCGCATCATGAACCTGGTCAGCAAGGTCTGCAAGTCGTTCCATGTCGATTGTGGCGCGCTCGAGATGCCCTATGCCAAGACCGATGCCTATGCCGCGCTCGAGGCGAGCCGCCGAGCCCTCACCATCGCCGGCGTGGACGGCACGCGTCTGGCTTGCGCTCGTACCGAGGACGACCTGCCCCACAATGTCAACCCGACGAACATTGCTACGGTATCCGAGGTCGTGACCGAGGTTATCCGCCGTTCGTAGACGGAGCTCTAAGGAGTCAACGTGTTTTCGTATATTAAGCGCCATTGGCCTGTCTACGTGATTTTGACCTTGATTGCCATTGCGTTAGGATTTGGGGCTGCCTACATCGTGGGTGCGAAGGGCTCGACCCCCGCCTCCGCAATCAGCGAAGAGGTGGAGCAAGAACAGAGCACGGGTGCCGATGGGATTCCTGAGTCCGAGCAGGCAATCGTTGATGGTGGATCTTCGTCTGCAGAGTAGATACGGCGATTTAAATGATTGAAAGCGGGCGAGCCAGGGGACTGGCTCGCCCGCTTTTTCATCGCGCTAGCGCTTCTTTGGGATCGACCTAAGGCGAGCGAACCATAGGGCTGCGGCACCCGAGGTCAGGAGCGCGGTGATGCAAGCGGCGATGGGAACTGGTCCTGTTGCTGGTAGGTCCTGCGGTAGGGTACAGCGTTGAATGACACAGTCCTCGTCATGTGACTCAAGTTTATCGCCGCCGCCGTTGCGACAAAGATCGACGCGTGCGCTGTTGGTGAGTGCGGTTTGGGGCGTATAAGCCGATGTTGCCTGCATGTGCACGACTGCGCCCCGAGCGTCTGCACCAAGGATTGCTTTGGCATCGTCAAGGTCGTCGTGCTCATCTTTGAGATCATCGCGGGTCCAAGAATCCGCATCGCTTCGAGTCGTAAAGTCGGCGGCTACCGCACCGTATTCAATTCGAATGCCCGTTACGACGGTATTGGATGCAAGGTCGAGCTCTTCCGCCTCGAGTGTGGTGGATTCCGTGGTCGAGATATCCGCCTTCCAGAGGTGCCAACCGTCGTAATCGACGAGGCGACAGTCCTCACCCAGGCTCTTTTTTACTTCGTCGGACTCAAGCCAAGGATTTTCGTGCCCATCGTCAAGTGTCGCGTTTGCCGGCTCATCGACGTCTGTCGAGTCCAACGGCGTCGTGCGATACCATACGTTGCACAGACCGTTGAGGTCGCCGATGGCGACGGGGGTTTCGATTGAGATGAATCTCGCCGTGCCGTCTTTGGCGCACTCAAGATCATCGGTAATCGTAAACTCATCAACCCAAGTAGCGGAATCGTTTCGAGCATCGATGGTATAGGAGAAAAGCCCATCACTATTGGTTTGCGTCGTGGCGCGGTTTTTACCATCGCCGTTAGCCAACAGGCCCTTTTCGATAGGTTGGACAAGTTCCTGACGCTTGTCGACCTGCCCCTTGATCTCGATGGGCGCGTCCTTCATCGCGACGGATTGGACTTCTCCCGTATCTTTTATTTCAAACGTTATCTCCTCGGCAAGGTCATAGGTCCGCGGAGACATCATTTCGCGCAACGAGTAGGTGCCAGGTGCAAGATGTTCGACGCGGTGCGGCTTGTCGGATGAGGTCCAGGAGTCTATTTCGGTTTTATCGGGACCATATAAGGTGAGCTGTGCGCCTTCCACTTCCTGCTCACCGCTTGCATCGACCTTGGAGATATCAACCTTGGTGTAATCGTCGGATACGTTAAGCCGTGCTTCTACAACGGGTGTTTTCTGGTCGGCATAAGTAAGGTCGACAATATGGGATGTCCGATCGAGTAAGAAGCCTGCCGGCGCTTGAGTCTCGACAACCTCGTAGCGTGCGGTGCCAGAACCCAGCGGGAGGTCGTCCGCGCGTGCTTCTCCAGTTTCATCCGTCGTGACGGTAGCGACAGTCTCACCGTCGAGCGCGGCAATGCTACCGTCGGGGCGCACGATATCACCCGAGGCACGGATCTCAAAGACGGCGCCCGCGAGGCTGCTGCCGTCTATGGCATCGGTTTTAACGATCCTGATGTTTCCGGTCGCGGCGTGGTCATAATACGAGGCGATTGCAACGGGCGTTAGGTTCATGTCGGCGGGTATGTTTACCTCGATCTCCTCGCCGACAAGATAGGGCTCTTTGGCCGAGGTTTCGCGTACATAATAGGTGCCCGGCACGAGCGATTCGGGCAGTGTGACGGTCCCGGTCGCGTCAGTCGTAAAGGTGTCCATTACGTTATGTGTTGGATACCAGCAAGTTTGTGAGACAGATTCGTGATTGCTGTCGAGTAGTTGGAAGGTGAATCCGGCTAGTGGAACAGAAGCGCCTGTTTGGGCATCGCGTTTTACAATCTGGAGATGCGTCGACAGCGCGTGGTTGTCCACGATATATTGAAGCTCGGCGCCGTTGGAAATCTGATTGGCCCCGACGGTCCATTCCCCTGCACGTTTAAAACCCTCGGGGACGGTTTCCGGAACCTCGCGAATCGTGTAGCCGGCACGGTCGTATGGAACGGCTCCGTGGACACCGGCGGGTCGCTTGCCTGTGCCGAACCATGCTTCGGGCTGATCTTTGGTGGAGGCAAAGCCATAGATGTTTGTGGTCAATGTGCCAACAACCTGCTGAGAGCTGTTGCTGACAACTTCAAAGACAACACCACCCGCCGGCTGCTCCAGGCCGGATTGGTCGCTATTGCCGTAATCCTTGAATTTGGAAATCTCAAGGTTAAACGCAATGGGGATATCGGAAATGCGAGATTCGATCTCGACTACGCCTGAATCGCCGAGCTGGTCGGCTCCAACGGTATAGGTCCAGCTGTCGTTGGATGGCAGGTAGCCCTCGGGGGCTTTTGATTCGTAGATGGTAAAGGTTCCTAAGGGGACATCGACGAGGGTAGCCCGACCGCTTTCGTCAGTCGTGAGAATTTGCGCCCATCCAGGGGTTGATTGCGACACACACGTGAACTCTGCTCCTGCGAGTGAAGATCCCGCCTGGGGGCCGGCATTCGTCGCGGCATCGAGTTTTACGATACGCAGATTGATGGTGCCGGGCTGTTCATCAATGGCGACCCGCCCGCCGTCATTCCCCGTGGTAAAGGCAATACGATCGTGGCGGGGGACATAGCCGGCCGGCGCCTTCGTTTCAACTAGGTAGTATGCCGTGTTGGGCAGAAGTGTTGCTTGCGCTCGACCGTTGCTGTCCATCTTGATGGTGCCGACACGCGCGCCGCTGGCGCTCTCAAAAATATCGAATGTTGCCCCGGTAAACTGATAGGTATTGTTTCCGCTGGTAATAACGGTGTTAGCAGACTGCTTTTGGAAGGAAACAGAGACCGCCGGCAGTACATAGAGCATGTCTTGACGTTTGCTGCCGCCCGATACGGCCCCTAGATAGCGTCGCGCGCGGTGCGGAGCGGCTTCGATGCTTCCTGATTTTGCGCTGTCGTGGAGCCACCGCGCAGCCGCCACGACTTCATTGTCGGCGGTAAAGTGTCCGCTCTTGGTTTTACCCTGAGCGGTTGTGTAGGAGTAGGTGCCGTCGACATGGGTAGTGCCGTTGAGCATCCATACGGCAAGCTGGGTTGCGGCGCGGGCGCGATCGGGTGAAAGATGGTAACCGCCAAACGACGTGGCGGTAGGATATCCGTGACAAACGATTGCCGCGAACTCGTCGTCGAGCCACACCCAGCCTTGATCAAAGTTGAGCCATGGGCCGCCCGGCTTGGTGGGGCCGGGGCGCTCCTGGTTCATGCAGTAGGCAATCGAGGCGTCTTGAGCTTCATACTTGCCGATGAAGAAGGGCCCACAATCATCGCTAATAGTGCGGAAGCCGAGCTGACCGTAGCCATCGACGGCAAATGCGGCTCCCGGTGCCAGGCAGCCGAAAAGCAGGAAGAGGAGCAGGAGCAGCGGACCTGTTGCGATTGCGCTGTGGACAGAGTGCGTGGGTGCGTTGGACATGGCTGCTCCTTATCCCTCGTGCGCCGCATGGGGAGGTTGCGACGCGTAGGATGAGGCTACCCCCGAGGTTCATGCGGGTAAGTACCGGAGCCTGACCAAAAGCTTGCCCAATTCCTGACAAATTGAGCTCAAATACAACAATCAAGCAAAAGCGCAGGTAGAAGATAAGGAGAACAGGAGGTTAAAGGTCCTCATCTCCACAATTGACGCGATTTTCAAACGAATCTCCACAGCTAAAACAAGCATCGCCACTCTTGTATCGAACAAGACAACCGCGTTATACTATCCCCCACATATGCGGGCATCGCCAAGTGGTAAGGCATCAGCTTCCCAAGCTGACACTCGCGGGTTCGAGTCCCGTTGCCCGCTCCATTCGAATTTCAGGCACGGTAACGTTTCGTTACCGTGCCTTTTTCAATAAAGTGCCGGGACTCGAACCCGACAGGGTGCGAGCGTTAAATAAACGCGAAGCGTTTATAGCGAGCAGGCAAGGTCGCCGATAGGCGACCGCAGCCGGTGCGTATTTGCGAAGCAAATACGCAGACGTCCCGTTGCCCGCTCCATGGAGCAAGGAAGATTTCGGGAATGGTAGATTCAGCCCGCTTTGCTCCCACACTTCCCCGGATCTCGGTATGCCACTGAAGCCGGCGCGTATTTGCGAAGCAAATACGCAGACGTCCCGTTGCTCGCTCCAATTCCAAAATGTTAGGTTAATGCCTGCTGCCCATACTTGCACCTGCGCACGGTACAATGGATGGGTTACGACCAACGTGCCAATAACCAAAAAGGAGCCGCTATGATCGATCGCTATACCCGCCCGGAGATGGGACACATTTTCTCCCTCGAGAACAAGTACGCCATTTGGCAGGAGATCGAGGTTCTGGCCTGCGAGGCCCAGGCGGAGCTCGGCAAGATCGGTATTTCCAAAGACGAGGCCCAGTGGATCCGCGACCATGCCAACTTTGAGAAGGCGAAGGTCGATGAGATCGAGGAAGTCACGCGCCACGACGTCATTGCCTTCCTGACCAACATGAAGGAGTACATCGATGCCGATGTTCCCGAGGGCGACCCCAAGCCCAGCCGCTGGGTTCACTATGGCATGACCAGCTCCGATCTGGGCGACACGGCCCTGTGCTACCAGCTCACCCAGGCCTGCGACATAATCATCGAGGACGTCAAGAAGCTCGGCGAGATTTGCAAGCGTCGCGCCTTTGAGGAGCGCAACACGCTCTGTGCCGGCCGCACTCATGGCATCCACGCCGAGCCGATGACCTTCGGCATGAAGTTTGGCTCTTGGGCCTGGGAGCTCAAGCGCGATCTGGACCGTCTTGAGGATGCCCGCAAGAACGTTGCCTTTGGTGCCATCTCGGGCGCTGTCGGCACGTACAGCTCCATCGAGCCGTTTGTCGAGGAATATGTCTGCGAGCACCTGGGCCTGGTTCACGACCCGCTGTCCACGCAGGTTATCAGCCGCGACCATCACGCCTATCTCGCCGGCGTTCTCGCCACCACCGCAGCCACCTGCGAGCGCATCGCTACCGAGGTCCGCAATCTGCAGAAGACTGATACGCTCGAGGCCGAGGAGCCGTTCCGTAAGGGCCAAAAGGGCAGCTCAGCCATGCCGCACAAGCGCAACCCCATCACCATGGAGAAAGTCTGCGGCCTGTCGCGCGTCGTGAAGTCCAACGCCCAGGTTGCCTTCGATAACGTCGCCCTGTGGCACGAGCGTGACATTTCGCACTCCTCTGCCGAGCGCGTCGCCCAGGCCGATAGCTTCATCGCCCTCGACCACATGTTCCAGTGCCTCATCCGCGTTATCGACGGCCTGCAGCTGTATCCCGCCCGCATGATGGCCAACCTCAATAAGACCCGCGGCCTCATCTTCTCCTCCAAGGTACTGCTCGCCCTCGTCGACACGGGCATCACCCGCGAGGACGCGTACGCCATTGTGCAGGAGAACGCTATGGCAACCTGGCACGAGGTACAGGATTGTGTCTCCGGCCCCACCTTTAAGGAGCGTCTCGAGGCTGACCCGCGCTGCACCGTCAGTCAGGAGAAGCTCGACGAGATCTTTGATCCGTGGGACTTCCTCACCCGTATCGACACGGTCTTCGATCGCCTGGAGCAGCTGAGCTTCGAGTAGGTTCGGGCATAACGTTAGCTTTTTAGGGCGCTTTGCTGGTAATGTGTGTTGCCGGCAAAGCGCCTCGTTGCATTTAGGGAAAGACGGGGATAATAGTCGTCTCGAATAACATTCTGAGAGGGGATCGCATGATTTCGTTTGATTACAAGCCTCAGGGCGTGTGTGCTCGCAATATTCACCTTGATCTTTCCGATGACGGCAACAAGGTGATGGGCGTTGAGTTTACCGGCGGCTGCGACGGCAATCTCAAGGCTATCTCCAAGCTGGTCGAGGGCGCTCCTGCCGATCGCGTAATCGAGGTTCTCGCCGGTAATACCTGCGGTATGAAAAAGACCTCCTGCGCCGACCAGCTTACACGCGCTATCGAGGCCGCTCGCACCGAGATCGCCTAATGGGTATCGCCGATCACATCAAGAACGGAATATCGCGTCGCGGCTTTGTACTCGGTGGGGCTGCCGCGGGCGCTGCCACGGTGCTTGCCGGATGCTCGAAAAAAACGGGCACTAGCGATGATGCCGCCGGCGAGCCGCAGGTTATCAAGGATGATTCCAAAATCATCTCGATTACGGATGAGTACGAGGCAGTCGACATCGATCTTGAGCCGGCGGCGTCATGGACGCTGCCTCTGGGTACGCTGCTGTACTACTGCGACGGCGATTACGCCGCGGCGATGATGGCGCCCGCATCGGCACTGCACGCCAACACACTCGGTGTGCTCAACCTGGGCGATGGCTCGCTTACCACATTAATCGAGGATCCTATCGAGGGCACGGGATATGCATTCTACGATGTCCGTGCCGGCGACAGCGTATTCGCGTGGGTTGAGATGAACTTTGCCAATTCATCGTGGAAGCTCTACGGTCAAAATCTGTCGGGCGCTTCGCTCTCTGGCGACGTGGTTGAGCTCGATCGAGGTGGCAAGGACTATGATCCGCCGCTGTTTACGGCGTTCGGGTCATCAGTCATCTGGTATAAAATGCCCTCGGCAGGTGGCAATAAAACGAGTAGCGATTCGTTTTGCTATCGTCGCTCGCTTGATGAATCCAAGGCCGAGACAATTTGGAAATCGACGGGCCGCTTTGCATCGGCCCCGCGCGCGAGCGACGGCATTTTGACCATCTCGCCGCGTGTCCGCAACGACGAGGGCGTCTACTACGGCATAACGGCAATCGATTTGACCGACGGCAACAACACCAAACGTGCCCAGCTAGTCCTTCCCTCGTCAGTCTCGCCTTTCGAGGCCGTATATATGGGCGATACCTTCGTGTTTTCTATCGAGGCGACCTATAGTGGCGTGGGCAGCCTGGGCAACATGGGCACGTATATCGGTAATGAGGGAGGGCCGTATCTCTTCCTGTCCCGTGAGCCGCTCGCATGTGCGGCTGGCAAGAAGAATAAATACCTTGTTAAGGTACAGGCGTCGCATTTCCTGATCGACACCTCTGCCAAGACCTATGGCTCGCTGCTGTCGCCCGACCGCGCTTTGGAGTATGGCGATTATCCGGCTACGGCGGGAAAATCGGACTCATTCCTTACGTACGCCACGGTGCGCAACAGCCAGGGTATACCAGAGACGGTCACTGCACGCCTATTCTCTCTTTAAGCTTAGAGGGGTTAAAAAGGCGCCAACAGGGGAATAAACGCGTTGTAATTGTGAGTACCGCCCGCCGAGCTGCCGCGTCATAGCGGCATCCGGCGGGCTCAGGTGCGTTAAAATGGGCTTGTTCTTAGCTAATTGAGACAGGGGGGCCGTGTTATGGCTTCAGATGCAAAAAAGATTCTGCTGGTCGAGGATGAGAAGGCAATCCGTGACGCCGTCGCTGCCTATCTCGAGCGCGAAGGCTACTGGGTTGTGGGCGTCGGCGATGGCCAGTCCGCGATCGAGGAGTTCGAGAAGCATCAGTTCGACCTGGTCGTGCTCGACCTTATGCTCCCCAAGATCCCCGGCGAGCGCGTTTGCCGCACCATTCGCGATACCTCGGATGTCCCCATCATCATGCTGACGGCTAAGGGTGAGATCGAGGACCGTATTATCGGTCTTGAGCTCGGCGCCGACGACTATCTGATTAAGCCGTTCTCGCCGCGCGAGCTCGTCGCCCGCGTTCGCGCTCTGTTCCGCCGTGCCCATCAGGCCGACGAGCCCGCCGTCGAGGTACTCGACTTCGGCGATCTGGTCATCGATATCTCGGGCCACAAGATCTTGGTCGAGGGCAAGGAAGTCGACCTGACGGCTTCCGAGTTCAAGCTGCTCACCACGCTTGCCCGCCATCCCGGCCGTGTGTATAACCGCATGGAGCTGGTCGAGAAAGTGCTCGGGTATGACTTTGAGGGCTATGAGCGCACCATCGATAGCCACGTGAAGAATCTTCGCGCCAAGCTGGGCGATGATCCCAAGAAGCCCAAGTGGCTCTACACCGTCCATGGTGTCGGCTATCGCTTCGAGGCTCCGGCCAAGACCGATAAGTCGGACGAGAAATAGGGAAATCACATATGACACCTGCGCGCTTTGAAATCGGACAAAAGCACAAGCAGGAGAGCGAGGCGGGTTCCAAGGCTAGTTGGAACACGCCTCGTTCTGATTCACGGCCAACGATGAGCTATCCCTCGCGCATGGCACTTGCTTTTGCTCTGACATCGCTCATGACGGTATTGGTGCTGGTGGGCGTTGTCTCTGTTGTGTGGGGCACGGTCTTTTCGGATTACACACGCTCCAATATCGTCGAAATCGCAAATTCCGCTGCCGAGAAGTTGGCAACCTCATATGAGGAAAACGGCTCTTGGACCGCGGGAGAACTGCGCACGGTCGCAACGTCGAGTTTGGTTTCCGACGATCTGGGCATGCAGGTCGTCAATAAAAAGGGCGTGATCGTTTATGACGATTCCTGGCCCTCGGCAAGCGCCACCGCCGATGTACGCGAAAACCAGGCTACGACCGACGACACGAGCGGCAAGAGGGCATCGCATAGCCCGGTCTCGTCTGCTCCAACCGACTTCGATAGCGTTGCTAACGTCGAGATTGTAACGTCTTCCGGCGAGCATGTCGGACAGGTAAAGCTGTGGGCCATCGGCTCCGACGCTCTGCTCACCAAGGCGGACTCTGCGTTTAGGGAGAAGACCTTTAACGCCATGGCCCTCGCCGCGGTTGTTGCAATCTGCATTTCGGTCGTTATCGGATCGCTCGTGTCGCGCATGCTCACCAAACCGATTCATCGCATCACCAGTACCGCAAAGCAAATCCGTGACGGCGACCTGTCGGCTCGCACGGGACTGCGCGGTGATGACGAGATCGATCAGCTGGGTGAGACCTTCGATGAGATGGCCACTTCGCTCGAGAAGGATATGAAACACGAGAAGCGCCTGACCTCAGACGTTGCACACGAGCTTCGCACGCCGCTTATGGCCATGCTCGCAACGGTCGAGGCCATGCAGGATGGCGTGTATCCCACCGACGATGAGCATTTGGAGACCGTTGCTTCCGAGACGCGTCGCCTGGCTCGTCTGGTGCAGCAGATGCTCGACCTGTCGCGCATGGAAAACAGCACGGCTCCGCTCAACCTTGAGCCGGTGGACATGGTTCCTTTTGTGCGTTCCATCGTCAATGCCCAGGAGCGCCTGTTTGTCGACCGCGATCTGCGCCTGCGTTTTGCGGACGAGACCCAGGGTCACGACGATGTCGTCGAGGCCGATCCCGACATGATCACGCAATGTGTTATCAACCTCATGAGCAACGCCATGCGCTACACCCCCGAGGGCGGTTGGGTCGTGGTGTCGGTGCTCAGTGACCGCAAGCACGTCAGCATTGCCGTTTCTGATACCGGCATCGGTATTGCCAAGGACGATCTGTCGCGCATCTTCGGGCGGTTTTGGCGCGCCGATGCCAGCCGCGCCCGCGAAGCTGGCGGCCTGGGCGTTGGCCTCGCCGTGACCAAGCAGATCGTCGAGCGTCACCATGGCTACATATCCGTGGAGTCGGAGCTTGGAAAGGGTACGACTTTTACAATTCATCTGCCCCGCGAGCACACGGCAGACGCGGCATCTACTACAATGGAGCACTAGCTTTTCGCTATTCGGTGAAGGAGGGGCTGCGTCCCTGCCGCTCCGAGTTTGCGAAAACATGCGGGAAAGAACCCGCATTTCTGTCGTATTTAGGTAAGGAGTGACTCACGTGACAACGATGGAGCGTCGTCCGGATTCCCGTGGCAAGGTTCGTGATATTTACGATGCCGGTGAAAACCTGCTGATGGTCGCCACCGACCGCATTTCTGCGTTCGACTTCATTCTTCCCGACGAGATTCCGTTTAAGGGAGAGGTACTCAATCGCATCTCGGCATTCTGGTTCGATAAGTTTGCCGACATCGTCCCCAACCATCTCGTTTCCATCGACCCGGCGGATTTCCCCGAGGAGTTTGCTGAGTATCGTGACTACCTCGCTGGCCGCGCCATGCTGGTTAAGAAGGCCCAGACGATTCCTATCGAGTGCATCGTCCGCGGCTATCTGACCGGTTCGGGCAAGAAGACCTACGACGAGAACGGCACCGTCTGCGGCATCCAGCTGCCTGAGGGCCTGACCGAGGCTTCCAAGCTTCCTGAGCCGCTGTTCACGCCGTCCACGAAGGCCGAGATCGGCGACCACGACGAGAACATCTCGTTCGAGCGTTGCTGCGAGATCGTGGGCGAGGACATCGCCACGCAGATTCGCGACCTTTCCCTCAAGATCTACAAGGCCGCTGCCGAGTACGCCGCGACCCGTGGCATCATCATTGCCGACACCAAGTTCGAGTTTGGTGTTATTGATGGCAAGGTCACGCTGATTGACGAGTGCCTCACGCCCGACTCCAGCCGTTTCTGGCCTGCTGCCAGCTACGAGGAGGGCAAGATCCAGCCTAGCTACGACAAGCAATTCGTCCGCAATTGGCTCAAGGCCAACTGGGATATGACGGGGGAGACCCCGCACCTGCCCGCCGAGGTCATCGATGGCACGTCCGAGCGTTATCGCGAGGCCTTCCAGATCATCACGGGCTCCCAGTTCACAAGCATGAAGGAGAACGCATAAGTGAGTACCCGTAGCGCCACGAACAAGCGCACGCAATCCCACGAAGTTACCGGGGTTGCGCGCAAGTCTGCTGCATCTGCTAAGCCCGCCCGCCAAGCAGCGAGCTCCGTTCGCGTCGTGCCGGCTTCGTCTAAGGCACGCCGCAAAGAGCTCGAGAAGGGCGAGAACCTCGAGGGCCTCTCTAAAGAGGAGAAGCGCGCCCGCAAGGCTAAGCAGCGCGCCAAGGAGGACCGCATCTATACGGTGTCGAATATCCTCCTCAAGCAGGACGAGGACTACACCAAGCGCCGTCGCATCTGGTGGATTGTGCTCGCCATTGGCATGGTGCTCGTCGTGGCAATTTGGGCCTCGCTGTACTTCGCTCCCGCCGGCATGGTGTCCAGCCCCGTCCAGATGGTCGGTATTGTTTTGTCCTACGTCGTCATTCTGGGTGACTTTATCTACGACTTCGTTCGTATTCGTCCCCTGCGCAACATGTACCGCGCGCAGGCCGAGGGCATGTCCGAGAACAAGCTCAACGCTCTTATTGAGCGCGCGGCTGCCGAGGAGGACAAGAAGGACTCCAAGAAGAAGTAGCGTTTGCATACATACTTATCGCTAAGATATAAGGCGCGTCGTTTTTGCGGCGCGCCTTTTTACTGTTCTATAGATAGATGGAGTGGCACATGATTCGAGCTGCCCTGACGGTCGAAGAGGCTCTGGAGGGCATGAAGGCCCTGGAGCCCAAGATTAAAAACTACGCGCGCCTGGTCGTCCGCAAGGGCGTAAACGTCAAGCCCGGCCAGGAGGTCGTCGTTCAGTCTCCGGTCGAGTGCGCGCCGTTTGCGCGCGTGGTGGTCGCGGAGGCCTATGCTGCCGGCGCCGGCCACGTGACGGTCATTTGGGCCGATGATGCCGTGACGAGGCTCACGTACGAGCATGTCGAGAAAAGCTATTTTGAGCAGACGCCCGAGTGGAAGCGCATGCAGCTGGATTCCTTGGCCCAGGATGGTGCCTGCTTTGTCTTTATCGAGGGTGCGGATCCTGCGGCCCTCAAGGGCATCGATCCCGCTAAGCCCGCTGCAGCTTCTAAGGCAAGGAACACGCAGTGCAAAGTTTTCCGCCGTGGACTGGATTACAACATCAATCCGTGGTGCATCGCCGGCGCTCCGGTCGTGGCTTGGGCGCGCGAGGTGTTCCCGGAAGACGCCGATGAGGTTGCAATCTATAAGCTGTGGAATGCGATTCTGCACACCGCTCGCGCCGATGGCCAGGACCCAGAGAGCGACTGGGAACTCCATGACGCCGCATTCGAAAAGAACCTGCGTTTCCTGAACGACAATCGTTTCGACCGCCTGCATTACACCGCGGCAAATGGAACCGATCTGACGATTGGCATGACGAAGGGTCACGAGTGGGCCGGCGGCAAGGGCAAGACGCCCGATGGGCACCCCTTCTTCCCCAACATTCCCACCGAGGAAGTCTTCACTTCGCCCGATCGCATGCGCGCCGACGGTATCGTGTACTCGGCCATGCCGCTCATCCACCACGGCAATAAGGTCGACAATTTTTGGATTAAGTTCGAGGGAGGCCGCGTGGTGGACTACGACGCCCGCGTGGGCAAGGCAACGCTCGCAAGTATCATCGATACTGACGAGGGCGCTGCTCACCTGGGAGAGGTCGCGCTCATTTCCAAGAACACGCCGATTCGCGAAAGTGGTGTTCTGTTCTACGATACGCTCTATGACGAGAACGCCAGCTGCCATCTCGCGCTAGGTGTCGGTTTCCCCGAATGCATCGAGGGTGGGTATGACATGTCCAAGGAGGAGCTCCTGGAGCATGGTGTTAATGTCTCGAGCACGCACGTCGATTTTATGATCGGCACGGACGACATCGATATTACGGGCATTACGCCTGATGGACGTGAAGTTGTGATTTTCCAGAACGGCCAATGGAGTTGGGAATAGTCCCAGACCGTGGTACAATGCCACCCGCGGGCCGTTAGCTCAGCTGGCAGAGCAGGGGACTTTTAATCCCAAGGTCCAGGGTTCGAACCCCTGACGGCCCACCATAGAAAAGAAAGCGATCGACTCCGGTTGGTCGCTTTTTTGTTGCCGCGACATGGGTTCGAACCCGTCGGGGCGCGGAGCTGAGTAAACGCGTGAGCGTTTGCCAGCGCAGCGCGCAAGGCGAGAAAGCGCCGCAGCGGCCGCCTGCGAAGCAGGCTGAACCCCTGACGGCCCACCCAAAGAAAGGGAAACGAAATGAAAACAGATAGATACGGAATTAGCGGCAGCACATTAAAGATAATAGCGGCCATTTCGATGGTTCTCGATCATGTAAGCAGGATCGTCCTGACCAATGGAATCATGACTCACGCATCGTACAATCAGATATCAGACGAGCAGTGGGCGATTCTAAGCGAGGCTTCGGATGTGCTTCATGTTCTTGGCAGAATTGCATTTCCCTTATTTTGCTTTTTGATAGTTGAGGGATTTTTGCATACTCATGACATAAAGAAGTACCTGCGAAATATGCTTGTCTTCGCAATCATTGCGGAGCCCATATACGATTTCGTTCAAACCGGGCAACTATTTGACCTTCGGCAACAAAATGTTATGTGTGAGCTCCTGCTTTCCTTGGTCTTTTTGATTATTCTGGAAAAGATACAAAGTCTTTCAAAATGGAAGAGGCACATCGCAGAAATTGCTCTGATTGTTTTGACAGCACTGGCAGCTGAATACACTAAACTAGATGGCGGCGTGTATGGCATTCTGCTTGTGGCTGCATTCTATTTATTCCACGACAGCAAGGCCAAGATGTTCTTTGCTGCAGTATGCGCAGTGCTCCTTTCGTCATGCCATATAGTTGGCGGCGGATTTGAGTTTGCTACAGCCAATGTATTTAATCCTGATGTTGCTGCCGCGGTCGTTTCGTTGCTGCTTATCAATCTTTATAATGGCAAGCGAGGGCTGAAGCTGAAATACTTCTTCTACGTTTTCTATCCGGCACATCTTGCTCTGCTTTATGGTGTCTCACTTATTGTTTTGAACTGTCTTTAATAACTCTCAAACAAGTCTCCGAAAGCAGAAACAAACTGACCCTAAGACTGCTTGTGAATTTCCGGAAGACCTGAGAGATGCGAGGATAGACAACGAGGGCTGCAGAAAGATGCTTCTCAGTTCTCTGGCGGATCGCACGTATCTGTATGAGGATCACTTCCGCACACTCATTAATAGCAGTGATAAACACGGCAGATCCTCAAAACATGGGACTGCGGAGGTCGAACGATGCTTCGACAGCATGAATGGCAGCGAGAAAGTGAGTTCGGAAACATCCTTTGGATGCTCCACCATAGAACAGAAAGCGATCGACTCCGGTTGATCGCTTTTTTGTTGCCGGTGCACGGGTTCGAACCCGTATCTAGCTATATATAAGAACGCTTGGCGAACAAAACCTGCCTTTTACCGACGGGAAACAAATAGCTGATGCTTTTGGAGTAAAGTGGCGCTCCAGAGATGACCGATGCCTTAACACCTATAAACCAGCTGGTCATCGCCAATATCAGAAGCCAATGCTTCAGTTTTAACCTCAGTGATGCGACTGAGGGACCTATTCATTTGTGAACAAAATATGGAGTGCGCGATTCCCGCCCACGGGGCCCCTCCGGTCTGGCAATATATCTCCTTGCCGCGCGGCCCGGTCGAACCGGGAACCGGCGCAGGCGTGCACCTTGAGAACCGGATACTGCGAGGATGGACACACGAGATGTGTCGCATCCGGGCAGACATCGAACCATTTGAAATGGTCTAACTTGGATTTGTTTTTCGCAAGGCCGCCGAGAGGCGGCCCCGAGAAATTCCTTTTCCTATACTAAAACCATATGAATCGAACGGAACCGATCAGCTAATAGTTGTGAGGACCGGACGGGCTCGAAGCCCATACATTTTGGACGGAGAGTTCGATCCTGGCTCAGGATGAACGCTGGCGGCGCGCCTAACACATGCAAGTCGAACGGCACCTATCTTCGGATAGAAGCGAGTGGCGAACGGCTGAGTAACACGTGGAGAACCTGCCCCCTCCCCCGGGATAGCCGCCCGAAAGGACGGGTAATACCGGATACCCCGGGGTGCCGCATGGCACCCCGGCTAAAGCCCCGACGGGAGGGGATGGCTCCGCGGCCCATCAGGTAGACGGCGGGGTGACGGCCCACCGTGCCGACAACGGGTAGCCGGGTTGAGAGACCGACCGGCCAGATTGGGACTGAGACACGGCCCAGACTCCTACGGGAGGCAGCAGTGGGGAATCTTGCGCAATGGGGGGAACCCTGACGCAGCGACGCCGCGTGCGGGACGGAGGCCTTCGGGTCGTAAACCGCTTTCAGCAGGGAAGACATAGACGGTCCCTGCAGAAGAAGCTCCGGCACGATGCTCACGCCGAGCCCCTGCGATACCATGGCGAGAATGGCGTAATCGTCCTTCGTTGTAAAGCGCACGTTCGGCTTTACCCCGGCGGCGTCAAGCGCGCGGCGCGCGTCATCGTCCGAGGACTCGAGCAGCGAGATGAACGGCAGCGCCGCCACCTCTTTTACCGGGCAGACGTCCTTCTTTGCCAGCGGATGGTTCTCCGGCAGGATGGCGAGAAGCCGATCCTCCCGCAGGGGGATGCACTCGCACCGCAGCGCCGTCGGCAGCGTGATGAACCCGATGTCCACGCTCCCGTCCGTCAGCCAGCGGTCCACATCGTGATAGTCGCCGTTGAAGAGCTTGAACTCCACGTGCGGGTAGAGCGTCTGAAATTCCTGCATCATGCCCGGCAGCCAGTGCACCGCCACGCTCGTGAACGTCGCAATGCGCACCGTGCCCGCCGAAAGGCCGCGCAGCTCCGCCGCCGTCTGGTCGAGCTGCTCCTGCGAGCGGAGAATGTCCCGCAGAAACGGCATGATCTTCTCTCCCTCCGGTGTCAGGCGCGCGCCCGTGCGGCTGCGCGTCAGGAGCGGAAAGCCGAATTCCTCCTCGAGCGCGGCGATGATGTGGCTCACGCCCGACTGCGTCAGCCCCAGCTCCTCCGCCGCCTTCGTCAGCGAGGAGAGCTCCACCGTTTTTTCAAAAACTTCATATTTTTTCGTATCCATGAAAATTTCCTCTTGCAATTTAGCGCGTTAAGGTGTATAGTACGCCCATAACATTTTTATCGGTAATGCATTGCATTATAAAACATAATGTGTCGATTGTCAAGGGGGAAGAAACATGAATCATTCGGAGCTTTTAATGTTTATCCTGTATCTGGTATTTATGCTGGGTATCGGCATCTGGTTTTTTGTGCGCAGCAAGAACGCCGGAGAGAAGGACTACTTCCTCGGCGGACGCGAAATGGGCGCGTGGGTGTCCGGCCTTTCGGCGGGCGCGAGCGACATGAGCGCATGGGTGCTCATGGGCATGCCGGCGTCCATCTATGCTTACGGCATGGGCAAGGCGTGGATCCCGGTGGGGCTGTTCATCGGCTATTCGCTCAGCTGGATCTTCATTGCGCCGCGGCTGCGCTCGTTCTCCATCGTGTGCGGCGACTCGATCACGATCCCGCAGTATCTGACGAACCGGTTCAAGGCGAGCTCCCGCGCGCTGCAGATCATCAGCGCGGTGATCTTCCTCGTGGCGTATACCGTTTATTCCGCGAGCAGCATCAAAGCGTGCGGCACGCTCTTTGAAACGGTGCTCGGCATCCCGGCACAGATCGCAATGTACGCCGCGGCGGTCATTATTGTGGGATACACGTTCCTCGGCGGCTTCAACGCCGTGTGCTGGACGGACTTTTTCCAGGGGCTGCTGATGCTCGGTTCGCTTTTCGCCGCGCCGATCGTCGCGCTGTGCATGATGCAGAAGAGCGGCACGACCGCCGGAACGCTGCCCGCGGGCTACTGGAACATGATGACCTCATGGCAGGACATTCTCTCCGGTCTCGGCTGGGGTCTCGGCTACGCCGGTATGCCGCACATCATCATCCGGTTTATGTCCGTGAAATCGGACAAGGAACTCAAAAAGGCCGCGAAGGTCGGCATCGGCTGGACGTTCTTCATTCTCATGTTTGCGGTGCTTGTGTCGGTCGTGGCGCACCTCTTCCTCGGCGACGGGCAGGAGAGCTCCACCATCTTCATCGCCATCGTGCGCCGCATCTTCACCGGCCCGTGGCTGGGACTCATTTCGGGCCTGCTGCTCAGCGCGATCCTCGCCGGCGCGATGAGTACCGCCGATTCGCAGCTTCTCGCCGCTTCGAGCGCGTTTGCGAGCGACGTGTATAAGCCCGTGATCCGCAAGGGACAGAGCACGGATAAGGAAATGCTCTGGGTCGGGCGTATCGTGGTGCTCGTGATCGCCGCGGCGGCGCTGCTCATCGCGTCCAACCCCGGCAGCGGCACGATCATGTCGCTTGTTGAGAACGCGTGGGGCATCTTCGGCGCGTCGTTCGGGCCGGTCATCGTGCTGAGTCTCTTCTGGCGCGGCTTCACGTTCTCCGGCGCGGCGACGGGTATCGTCGCGGGCGCGGTGGTAGACGTGCTGTGGCTCGTGCTCTTCAAGAGCACCGGCGTTTACGAGATCGTCCCCGGCTTCGCCGCCGGACTTCTCGCCGCGGTCATCGCCTCGAAGAGCTCGAGCGCGGAGAGCCGCGAGACCGCCGCGGCGCTCTTTGATCAGTGCATCGCGTATAGGGACTGACCCCGGAGTGTTTCCGGCAAAGCGCAAAAACCCTCCTGCTGCAAGCCCTGTTGCAGCAGGGGGGGTGCTGTTTTATATGGCCGCCCTGTCTCTGTTTGCCGATCACGCCGAAGAATGAAAACGCGATTTATGCCAAAACTGCCTTTAAAGTTTCGAGATTTATGGTATAGTTATAGTTACTCTACAGAAAGGGGATGGTATTCGTTTGAGAATCCTTTTTTGTGATGACAATCCGGAGATGTTGGATCAATTACAAAAATATGTAACTGAATTTTTTAAAGGCATAGGAAAGCTTTTGCCCGAAATGGCCGCCTACACCAGCGGAGACGATCTTCTGCAAATGGAACGCTATGCAGATATCGCCTTCCTGGATGTTGAAATGCCTGGCCGCAGCGGGATTCATGTTGGCGCTCGTCTGAAAGAGTATAACCCTAAAATTAAAGTATTTATTGTAACTTCGTTCCCTGACTATTTGGATGAAGCCATGCGCTTTCAGGTGTTTCGTTATCTTTCCAAGCCGATAGACAAAAGCCGGCTGTTTCGCAATCTGAAGGATGCTGTTTATCTTCACAATATGGAGACCCACGTTATCCCTGTGACAAGCAAGGATGGGGTTGTCGCGCTTCCCGCCGACCAGTTCGTATGCGTAGAGACCGATTCGAGAAAAACATATATCTACACACCAACGGATAAGATCCAATCCGTTGAAAGCATAAAGAAATGGAAGGAAAAATTGACGCTTCCATGTTTTTATATGCCATATAGAAGCTTTATCGTTAATATGCAGTATGTAGTGTCCTTCTCCAAGGATTCCATTCAGTTGAGATGCGGAGACGCAATAAAAGAAGCCTATTTGGCCAAACGCAAGTATAACGAGTTCAAGGACCGATACCTGATGTTTATGGAGAGCATAAGATGAGCCCGGAGAGAATATGCTCCGCAGTTGTATATATTGCGGAGGCAATCACTGCCGGGCTTTATTTCAAGGTTTTTTTTGCTCCGAAAAAGACCGCAAAGGTCCGGGTAACGCTTTTAACTATTGTTTATTTTTTGTTGTGGCTCTCTTTCCAGCTGGGGAACTTTTTTGTAAACGCCCTGCTCTTCTTTGCCGGAAATCTTGTCCTGATCCTTTTGTGCTATGCAACGGGGAAAACCGCCGCCATTCTCCACGCCGCATTCATGACGTTTGTAATGGTCCTGACCGAAGTGATCGTTATGGTGTTATTATCCTCCATATTCGGGGATTTTGGAGCATTTACCTATAATCTGATAGCGCAGATCGTTACCAGTGTTTTAAGTAAAATACTCTATTTTTCCGTTATTCTGGCATTTTCGAGGATTTATGGCTCTCGTAGAAAAGCGAAGGAGGAGCCGTATTTCGTTTTACTGATCTGCCTTTTGCCTGCCGCCTCGATGGTGATCTCCATCATGATCATGTATGTGGGGGTAACCGTGCCGCTTACCGGCTGCACGGAAGCCCTGATGATGGTCAGCGCATTCCTCCTTCTGTTTGTGAATATCGTTGTTCTGGCGGTAAATGATCAGATCCAGAAAATCTACGACGATCGCACGGCGCTGCAGCTGCGGCATCAAAAAGAGGAAGCCGATGTAAATTACTATCACATGCTTCAGGTGCAGTATGATAATCAGCGGGTGCTGATCCATGATATTAAGGATCAGTTTCGCGTCATAGAGGGACTTGCCAGAGAAAACAAAAACGAGGAACTTATCGATTACCTTTACCGCTTTGAAGCGAAGCCCGAGCTTTCCAATCAGATTCGTCTGTGTGATAATTCGGTGCTGAACGCGATCCTCGTTTGGTACGCGGATCAATGCCGACAAAACGGCATTGCGTATCACTTCGATGTACGCGCCGATTGTGTTTCGTTTTTGGATCCAAACAGCATAACGGCGCTGTTCGGGAATCTTTTATCCAACGCATTTGAGGCGGCGTGCCTTTCTGCAAGAAAATCCATAGAGGTATCCGTAGTAAAAAGACCGGTTGGGGGCGTAATCCTTTCTATCGTAAACTCGTGTGATTCAAAACCACCGAAGGATTTGGACGGAAACTTAAAAACTACGAAGAAAGACACGGAGCACCACGGCTTAGGACTGAAAAGCGTAAATAAGGTCATCCAGCAGTACGGTGGTTTTTCCACATTGTATTACGACGCGGCAGAAAAGACGTTCCATTGCATCATCCACTTCCCTGCGGAAGCTAAAGCAGCGAGCTTGAAGTTTTGATACTTCAAGCTCGCTGCTTCACGTTGCAGGCCGCGTCCGCACGGAAACCTGCCTTGCACATCAGCTGGACGCCGTATAAATGGAAAATGCAATCGCGGTTATAGCGGTGAGGACAAACAATATAGCCGCAACATAAGTTAACATAGCAACTCTTAGTAAGGCACTAATGCCTAATAGAAGAAAGCCAATAGTAAATAACGCAAAAATGAATCCGCAGAAATAATAATTCTTTCTTTTTTTTTGCTCATTTTTTTGAGACTAAAAAATTTGTTGATAAAACAGGGCCTCGCTGCAAGAAAGAAAAGATCGAGCACGCCAAAGCTAGAGCAGACAAACAAAGCATAACAATAAATATAGTCATTTTCGCTACACCTTCTTTCGGATCAGACTTCAACGCCCTCCTGCAACGCGGCAATCTTCTCGATGTCGCGCTCCGCCGCCGTACCGGCGCCATAGTGAAAAATGTAGTGTTCGGTCTCAACGGTTTGCATGGGTCCCCCCAAAACGAATTTGATATGAACTAAGGTCAAATCCATTCTGTGTAAAACAATATGGGTTCTCAGGCGATTTCAAGCATTTTCTGGTGTGGGTATTGTGTGATCTGAAGCATGGGCGGATTTTCCAGCAGGTCATTATAGTCGTTCTGCCATCCCATTACTATAAAAGGAAGAAGTATTGTTTTACTGGCATTCTGCTGCAACGAAAAGGAAAGGCCCGGCATATGTGGATTGGAAATAGCGAAACAAATATTATCGATTGATAATATGTAGTTTTTCCCCACCAGGTTATATAGTAATAAAGCTATGCCTTTTTCATTGGTATAAGGATTGCTGGTGTTTGTTACGGTTATCTCTATTGCATACACATAATCGGAATATGGTCCCAGTTCCGACAGACGATCACCCGCATTATACCGATCAAGAAACTCTTTTGCGCTCACCAATTCCGAACGCAGCACCTGCACGGAGTACCCGTCCATATCCTCAAACTCATAGTCAAAGTAGTCATTTTCAATAGGCACTATCTCGCCAAGCGGATAGACAATTTTCTGAGGCAAGTCCAGATCTGCGTTGATGGAATACACTCGCGCTGCCCATCCCAAAACAAGAAGGGAGATAACCACCGGCAATATAAATTTTTTCATTTCATACCTCAAAATGGCTTATACAAATGTTCTGTTATTTTCCCTTGCTCCAGAAGAAAGATTTCATCGGAGACGTCTTGAAGTACAGGAAGATCATGGCAGGCAAGAATTATAATTGCGCCACGCTCTCTTTCTTTTGCAAGAATTGTTTTCACCAAAGAGACCCCGCTGCTATCCAACGAGTTGGTGGGTTCATCGAGAATGAGAATATCCGGCTTTTCCATGATAGCAGCTGCTATACCGAGTCGTTGCTTCATTCCCAAAGAGAACTTTTTATATTTTCGTTTATCCAGCGGATCTAATCCCACAGAAGTAATTGCATCGTGTATTTCCTCTCGGGTGATTATATTTTTAATAGAAGCAAGCATTTCCAGGTTTTCAAATCCGGTATAGCTATCTAAAAATGCGGGGTTTTCTAACAGAAGACCTACACTCTGCGGGAAAGTGATCTCCTTTCCCAGCCGTTTTCCGTCGATCACGATCTCCCCCTTTGTCGGATAGATCAGTCCGCAGATCAGCCGCATCAGCATGGTTTTTCCGGAGCCATTTATTCCCTGAAAACCATATACGTTCCCTGATACAAGTGTCATAGATACGCTGTTTATTATAGGGACGCCGTAAATGCTTTTTGACACTTCATTTACCACGATTTTGCTCAATATATTCACCTCTTTAGTCTCTATTGATCAAGTCATAGGAACGGAAAATTATTGCGCCCAATAGTATCAGGAAAAAGTCAAATGAAACTGCATAAATATAGCCGGTATCTACGTTTACGCCGTTTGACATAAACAGTTCGGTTCGGATAGGCATGGCATAATTGCATAAGAGCGCCGGCGAGAATAGATATACCGAAAGGATTGCTATTACGGCCATTGTTAAAAAACTAAGTGTTGGTTTAATAAACAGAGAAAGGGTCATCTGGCATAGACACAAGGAAAATGAAACAACAACAGGCAACAGCAAAGCAAGCAGGGAGATTTGTATTTCGCCAATTGCCGTACCGGTGGAAAAGGTCTGAAAAAGCTTGCAAATTATGTCTGCATGTAAAACAAGAGAAAGATCCGCCTTCGTCACTAGGCAGGCAATGCACACTGTCACCCAGAGGACTGTATGAAAAAGGAGTGTTCCGAAAAAGCACCACAAGGTTTTTGATAGCCACCACAGGCGGCGACTTCCGCTGCGTGTTAGAATCTGAACGCCAAATGTTTGCATGTCTTTGTAAGCATAACTTGACATGAAAAACAGCAGGGATATGAGCCAAATCATCCACCTTGCAGGAAATTGAAACGGCTCTGCAGGATTGGGAATATACTGCGCCATACCACCGTATATGTACATAATATGGTCCGCATATGTCGGGATCACATTGGACGCGGATGATTCAGCAAGTGCTAACGGATAAAACGTCCGGTTAAAATCGACAAACGAAATAAGCGCTATTATAAAAGGAGCAAGTATAAGTCCAACGTTTTTGCAAATACCATTCCTAACATCGAAATGTATAAGTTTAGTAAAGTTCATTTCCTTTTCCTTTTATAACGGTTGGAACAAAGGTAAGCACGAAAAGGATCAGTGCTTCTGCAACGATAACATTCCATCCGGCGTCATAGCGTGCTGCGGCAGGATGCAAAAAGTAAATGGGAGAAAATTCGGTGTACCGTATAAGATTGTTCGTATAAACAATCGAGACACCGGCAAAGTTCAATCCCAAAAGCAGAAAAAACGGTAATAAGACAACAACAACACGATTCTTATAAATGGTTGAAATGGAATAGGACAGGCATGCAATCAGTCCGCAAAAGAGAAAATCAATAGCTAAATAGAGCAGCACATAAACCGCCGGATATGTGTAGTACAGTTCCGACATAAGGGAGGCCCCATTTACGGCATACCAGATGAGATAGGAAGGATCCGGGCATACTGCGGGAACAAACATGGCTGTCAGCAAAAAGTTAAAGAGCAAAGGAATGACCATTGTCAAACCGCCGGAAAGGAATACGGCGCAGTATTTGGCGAAATAGTATGGAAATTTTCCAGTTTTGAGTACCATACACCTTGTGTAACCGATGCGGTGCTCGTTACAAAAAGACCAACCATAGGGTATTGCTACCAAAAGAGGGAATATAAAAAAATATACGGATGACCCTAAAGTATAGGTTTCCCCGCCCACCCAATGATTGTATAGGGTGTTCATGGCTGCATGGGGGTTTCGATGTTGGAAAACCTCAGAAAAACCATTTACAACTTGTATACCACGATAGTAGCTTTTTACTTGAGGTATCAGACTGCATAACGTGACCATACAGCCAACCGCGATCGCTATAACAAACAGTCGGTTTCTTATTGCCTTCCTGCACTCAAGGTATAGTGTCCTTTTAAACATACAAATCTCCTTAAGCCGGAAATAAAGCTAAATACTGCCTTAGCGTTTCTATCCGGGAATTGAAAATTAAAAATAACGAGCTTTTATCATACTTCGTCAAATCGACATACCACCCGACCTTCACCGACAGGCTTTCGCCAGCGGGCAATGTGTAATGATAATACTCGCTGGAGTACTCTCCCGATCTTGGGCCGGCGTTTGAAAAATATGCGGGATAGGCCAATGGATAAAACGAGCGCACGGAGAGATCCGTCTGGCTCGGCTCGCAATAGGTAAGCTCAAGGCTCGATATATTCAGCTCCTGCGGCATTTCATTATTGCGGATTGTGATATCCACAAGCAGGAACTGAACTTCCGAACGCAAGTTCCCGTTTTCATCTGTAAATCGATAATCTATGTATTCTTCCATCTTAGACGAATCAATGCCAGCAGCGACAGATGAATCGAATATTTCTGCATTGGTGACAATATACGTCATGGCGTTTTCCACGAGATCGCCCTTAAGAACACCGGCAGCGGATATTTCTTCACCAAATGCTCGAACGGCTCCATCCTGAATGTTGTATTCCGGTGCTGCAAAAGTGTCCTCCGTGATTTCGCTTACACCGATTTCATCCGGTTCTTCTGCTGCAAATTGCGGTTTGTCCATAGAATTTGCAGCCTCCGCTTCCGAGTCTTTCTCGCTGAAGCCGGGCCTGTTTTCCTGCGGCTCACCGCTTTCCCCGCAGGACGGCAGGAGTGTCAGCACGCAAATAAGGATCAAAATGTAAATCGTTTTTTTCATTGATTTTTCCTCGCAAAAAACGGTGTTCAACAATGATTCCCGATGCCTTTCGGAAAGTCATCCCGCTTTCTTTTTAAAGGGTTTTTCTTTGTATTTCAAGTGGTCTTGCGCCAAATGACGTAATGTCTGCATTTTATGCAAGGCAGACTTAAACTCCGAAAGAATGCCCGGAAGATCCAAGCGATCTTCCGGGCGTTTGATGCTTCAAAGAGCTGTATGGAAAGAAAGCCACGGCGTTAGGTCAATTGCCTGACGCCGTGGCTTTTAGATTATGCTGGATTATTCCGCGTCCTCCTCGTCCTCAAGCAGGAGCGGGAGCGTGGCCTCATACTTGGTTTCGGTGGCGCTCTTTTCCTCCGCCTGCGCGGTGTAATTGCGTACGATGGCCGCCGCCTTTTCGATCGGCAGGAGCGTACCGGCGCCCGCGACGCAGCCGCCCGGACACGCCATGCCCTCGAGCAGATACCCGTTGTACTTGCCGGCCTTGGCAAGCGTGAGCATTTTCCGGCAGTCCTTGAGCCCCTGCGCGCACGCGGTTTTCACCTCGCGGTCGGGGTCGATGTGCGAGATCGCCTCACGCACCGCTTCCGCAACGCCGCCGGAAACGGCAAAGCCGCGGCCCGCCGCCGTGCCTTCGCGCAGCGGCGCGGTCTGGGTGATCTCGTTAAAGTTGATGCCCTTGGCCTCGAACATGCCCATGACCTCTTCAAACGTCAGGACAAAATCGACTTCGCTGCGCACGGTCGTGCGCATGGCTTCAAGCTTCTTTGCGCTGCACGGCCCGATGAACGCGACCTTCTCGCCCGGGTGCTGCTGCTTGCAGAGGCGCGCCGTGAGCACCATGGGCGTGAGCGCCATGGAGATGCAGTTTGCCTGCTCCGGGAAGAGCTTTTTCGCCATGACCGCCCAGCTCGGGCAGCAGGACGTTGCCATGAACGGCTGCTCGGCGGGGACCTTCTCCAGAAAGTCCTTCGCCTCGTCGAGCGTGCAGAGGTCTGCGCCGACGGCCACCTCCGCCACATGCCGGAAGCCGAGCATCTTCATCGCGGCCTTGAGCTTATCCGGCGTCATGCTCGGGCCGAGCTGCCCGACGAACGCGGGCGCGACGATCGCAATGACCTTTTCACCGCCGCGCAGTGCCTGCGTGAGCTGGAAGAGCTGACTCTTATCGGAGATCGCGCCGAACGGACAGTTCACAAGACACATGCCGCACGAGACGCACTTATCATAATCGATATCGGCGCGGCCGTGCTCGTCAGACCGGATGGCGTCCATACCGCACGCCTTGGCGCACGGGCGCTCCTGCAAAATGATCGCATTGTAGGGGCAGACATCCGCGCACTTGCCGCAGCGGATGCAGAGATTCTCCTGAATGCGGCTCACGCCGCGGTGGCTGAGCTTGACCGCCTTTTTCGGGCAGACCTCGCGGCACGGGTGCGCCAGGCAGTTCTGACAGAGGTTCGTAACGATATAGCGCTTTTCCGGACAGGCGTTGCAGGCGAATTTCAGAATATTCACCAGCGGCGGCTCGTAATATTTCTCCGGTCTCGCGCTCTCCTCCACACCCGCGGCGAGCGGCGCGTGCTGGTCGAGCGGACGGGGGCTCAGGCCCATTGCGAGACGCAGCCGTTCGCCGACGATGGCTCTTTCCAGAAAGATGCTGCTGCGGTGCTCGGCGACCTCACCGGGGACGATCTTATACGGCAGGTCTTCAATGCGGGAATAGTCCCCACCCTCGTAGCCCATGCGGGCGACTTCGGTGAATACCTGACGGCGAATGTCGGTAATGGTGGAATAAATGCCGCGAATGCTCAATGAAAAACCTCCTTAGTTCGATTTATCTCGACGCGTTACGCAATATCTCGCTCCATGCCTCCGGCGACGCGGGGGAGAGATGCGCCGCATCTCCGTCCGCTTTCTGCCAGACGAGGCTCTCCTCTTCGACCCAGAGCCGGTATACGCTCTCCGTGCCGTCCGGCGCGGCGAGCGTGATCGTATAGTCGCAGCCTCGCTCCGGCGTGGGCGTTTCGCCCTCGTCGAGCAGAAGATACCCGGCGAAAAATCCGTCGTCCGGCAGCGTGACCGCGTCGTCCGATGCGCCGTTTTCCGCGGTGACAGTGACCGTAACGCTGCCGTCCGCCGCGGCGCTATCCGGCGCGGCGGCCATCATCCTGCCGCCTGCGGGCGCTGCCGGTGCTTCCGCCGGGGTTTCCGTTTCGGCACTGTCCTCCGCCGCGCTGTACATGGCGATCTCCGACTCTTCCCTCGCCGTGCTGCTCGCGCCCTTCGCGGCGAAAGTGCCGGAAAAGGTCACTCCCGCCCAGATCGCCACGGCAGCCGCCGCGGCAAGCGCGCCATAGCGCGTCACAAGGCGCGCGATGCCCGCCTTTTTCTTCGCCGGCTTTTCCGCCGGCGCAGCGGCTTCATGGACGCGCGCCATCACGTTCGCCGTGAAATTCTCCGGCACATCGCCGAGCGCATCGTCCGTGCCGGATATTGCCTGCATCGCCTCATAAAAGCTCCGGCAGGCCTCGCAGCTTTCCAGATGGGCACGAAGCTCCTTGTCCTCTTCGGCGGTGATCTCGCCGTCGAGCGCTGCGCCGATCAGCTCTTCATAGTATTCACAGTTTTTCACGCTTCACACCCCTTCCCTTGTTTGGACGGGAAACGGTCGGAAAAGTTCCCGCTTTTGAGAAGCGCTATGCAGAGCTTTTTCCGCGCGCGGTTGAGCGCGGTGTTGCGCGTGAGCGCCGTGAGCCACGCCGTCCACGAGCCGCGCGCGGGGTCGTAGGTTCCGAATTTCTCCCACACGCGCAGCGCGGCGTCGGAAAGGCACTCCTCGCGGTCCTGCGCGTCCGGCACGATGGGTGCGATGATGTAGCGCATCAGCGGCGCATAGTGGCGCAGCAGCGCCTCCGCGCCGCGTTCATCCCCGGCGCGGAGAAGCGCCAGGACCTCCTGCTCGTGCATCTGCCCACCTCCCTGTGAAAGCCGTTTGCTCTATCATACACGCTCCGCGCGAAAATCCCACGAAAAAACGGAAGCCGCGGTGAAAAGCGGCTCCCGTTTCTTGACTTTATTCCGCGCTCGGCGCTGCGCCCGGTGCTCCGCCGCCGCTTCCGCCGCGGCCGCCCCGGCGTCCGCGGC